>DASTET010000487.1:0-4154 GCA_035709445.1 Blastocatellia bacterium
CCGTGCGGCGTCCCTCGCGGTTGAGGTTCCCGTTGTTCGTCAAATCCTTAAGCGACGAGGGATCGGTCGGCATATCGCAGGCGTCTGTAGTGCGCGATGACGAGAAGCTTAAGGAGCGGGTGGAGTTCATCCATCGCCAGAACCAGACGCACGCCATCGCAGAAGAGTACATCGAGGGACGCGAGATTTACGTCGGCGTCATAGGCAACCAGAGGTTACAGGCTTATACCCCCTGGGAGCTTGTAATGACTAACCTGCCTGAAGGCGCTCCATACATCGCCACCAGCAAAGCCAAATGGGATGTGGAATATCAGAAGAGGATCGGTTTGAAGACGCAGCCTGCGAGGCTTGACCCCCAGGTGAAAAAAGAGTTCGAGCGGCTATCGAAACGCATCTACAGGATTCTCGGCCTCAGCGGGTACGCGAGGATAGACTACCGGCTGACGGAAGACGGTCGCCCTTTCGTGCTGGAAGTAAACCCGAACCCTCAGATAGCCCGAAACGAAGACTTCGCCGATTCGGCGGAGCACTGCGGCGTAAAGTACAGAGCGTTGCTGCAAAAGATCATGACGCTCGGAATGAGCTACGACCCCATTAGATAAATAGACGGGATTGACAGGATTTACTGAGTCCCATCAGGGAGCAATCCCTCGACTTATCCTGTTAATCGTGTCTATTCTGTCCGGCCTTGCTGATCGCCTGAGGATGTGACCCCGAGCACAGTCATTGGTGCTGTATATCACAGATAAATCACCCTCCTGTGCATTATTTTCCACAGTGAGAGCATCCCGACCAGTCGTCAGCGCGGGATCGTTTGCGTAGTGATCGATTCAGCCGGTTGGTCTCTCGTCTTCTCATAACGATCAATGAGAGGTGGTTATGAGTCAGAGAATTGTCATTGACCCGATAACACGAATCGAGGGCCATCTGCGCATCGACGTCGAAGTGGACGCAGGCTTTGTGCGAAACGCCTGGGTTTCGGGGACCATGTGGCGCGGCATCGAGAATATACTGCGCGGTCGGGATGCGCGCGACGGCTGGCTCTACGCGCAGAGATTCTGCGGCGTATGCACCACCGTCCACGCCATAGCGTCGGTCCGCGCTGTAGAGAACTCTCTCGACCTCGACATCCCCGTCAACGCTCAGTTAATACGGAACCTGCTGCTGATTGCTCATGCTCTCAGCGATCACATCGTTCACTTCTATCACCTCTCGGCGCTGGACTGGGTCGATGTCACACAGGCGCTCAACGCAGACCCGGCGAAAGCCTCGCAGATAGCTGAAAGCATCTCGCCCTGGCGTCGTAACAGCCGGGCAGATATGCAGGCGGTAAAGGACCGGCTCAGGAAGTTCGTCGATGGCGGGCAGCTCGGCATATTCGCAAACGGGTACTGGGGACATCCTGCGATGAGGCTCTCCCCGGAGGTCAACCTGCTCGCAGTCTCTCATTACCTTCAGGCGCTCGAATACCAGCGAAAAGCGAATCAGGTAGTCGCCATACTCGGAAGCAAGACGCCGAACATTCAGAACCTCGCCGTAGGCGGCGTGGCCAACGCGATCAATCTCGACAACGGGGCCACGCTCAATATGAGCCGGCTCTATGTGCTCAAAGACCTGCTCGACGAAGTAGTGTCGTTCGTCCATCAGGTCTATGTGCCCGACGTTTGCGCGATAGGCGGGATGTATCCCGAGTGGCTCGGCTACGGCGGGGGGATTAAAAACTACCTCGCCGTGCCCTACCTCCCGCTCGACAGCGCGGGCACGAGCTTCGATCTTCCCGGCGGGACGCTGTTCAATGGAAGGCTCGATTCCTCCAAGCCTATTGCGAGCTTCCGCGATCCATACTTCAGAGACAACGTCACAGAGTCAATAGCTCACTCGTGGTATGACGGGGAGTGGACCCGCCACCCGTTTGAAGAAGAGACGGTCCCAAACTACACGAAGTTCGAGGACGCGGGCAAGTACTCCTGGGTCAAGGCCCCCAGATTCCAGGGACAGCCGATGCAGGTAGGCCCCCTCGCGCAGGTCCTCATAGGCTACGTGAGCGGTCACGAGCCGACAAAGAGATGGGCGGACATCGCGCTTCAAAAGGTTTCCGATGTCGCAAAAGTCAAAGTAACGCCCGATATGCTCCAGTCGACTCTTGGCCGCCACGCCGCCCGCGCCGTCCGCGCCGCCGTGCTCGGCGAGCTTGCGCAGAAGCACTGGAAGCTGCTCGTCGAAAACATATGCAAGGGAGATACGAGCATCTACAGGAAACCGCTCTTTCCAAAGGGCGAGCATCGCGGGTTCGGGTTTCATGAAGCCCCGCGCGGCGCGCTCTCTCACTGGGTGGTCATAAAAGACGGCCGCTTCGTAAACTACCAGGCCGTCGTCCCTACTACCTGGAACGCGAGCCCGCGAGAAGGGCGCCAGGCTAAAGGGCCTTATGAGGCGTCGCTCGTCGGAAACCCGGTAGTCGACCCGGAAAAGCCGCTCGAGGTCTTGAGGACCATCCATTCGTTCGATCCATGTCTTGCCTGCGCCGTCCATACGCTCGACGTCGAAGGCAATGAGATAGCAAAGGTCAAGGCGTTGTGAGACGCAGAAAGGAGAAGCCACGATGGAGCGATTCTTCGACAGCGCAACGAGGATAGGCGTAATCGGAATCGGCAATGTGCTGATGGGCGATGACGCCTTCGGGCCTTACGTGATCCAGGTGCTTTCATCAAGCTATGTTTTTCCAGATAACGTATCGCTTATGGACCTTGGCACGCCGAGCCTCGACCTCGTTGCGTATGTCGAAGACCTCGACGCGGCGATCATCCTCGACTCTGTTCATTCAAAGGGCGTTGCGGGAGAGCTTCGCATATATGACCGCGAAGAGATATTGCGCCACCCCATCCAGCCCCGAATAAGCCCGCACGAGCCCGGTCTGAAAGAGGCGCTCCTGATAGCCGAGTTCGACGGGCGAGGCCCGCGTGACGCCCTGCTTATCGGCGTGATACCTGAAACGACCGCTACGGGCGTGGGGCTAAGCCCTCCGGTACGAAACTCTGTGCCGGAGGCGATCAAGATCGTGCTCGGCGAGCTTGAGAGGCTTGGCGCGAAGGCTTTCCCTCTCCTGGACCCGGCCACGCCTCGAATATGGTGGGAGCAGCACGGAGCCTCTTCGGCAGGGTGATGGGCCGGGGACTTCTTATGCACGAATACTCGCTCATACAGGCATTGCTTGATCGTGTGGAGGATGAGGCGCGCTTGCGCGGAGCGGTAGCCGTAAACCGTATATCGGTCCGCATAGGCGAGATGGCGGGAGTCGAGCGAGGGCTCTTTTGGACGGCCTTCGAGATGTGCCGCGAAGGAACGATATGCAAGCGGGCTGACCTCGTGATCAGCCCCGTCGAAGCTCGGTGGGCATGTCGCCTCTGCGGTCGTGAAGTCACACAGGGCGAGGTTCTGTGTTGCGAAAGATGCGGCGCTCCGGCGCGGCTGCTGTCGGGCGACGAGATAGTTCTGGACCAGATCGAGATGGAGGTGGCGTGATGTGTGGGGAATGTAGGTGTGGGGACACAGAGAAAGTCTCTGTCGAGATTAAAGAGAGTATCCTTTCCAGCAATGATGCGATTGCGCAGCACAACCGCGATCATTTTATTGAAAGCAGCATTTGCGCGGTGAATCTGATGGGCTCGCCGGGCGCGGGCAAGACGGCGGTGCTCGAAGCGACCTCTCGCCGGTTTTCAGGGAAGAGGAGGCTTGGCGCGCTCGCGGGCGATCTTGAGACCGACCGCGATGCCGAAAGATTGCGTGCCGCCGTTATAACCGCAGCCGGTATCACAACGGGCTCGGCCTGTCACCTCGACGCCAGGATGATTCATCGAGCGCTTCACGAATTCCCCTGGCAAAAGCTCGATTACCTTTTCATAGAGAACGTGGGCAATCTGGTCCGCCCCGCGATATACGATCTAGGCCAGTCGGCCAATATCGTGGCGCTTTCTGTCACCGAAGGCGAAGACAAGCCCTTCAAGTACCCCGTCATGTTCCGCAATGCAGACCTCGTTCTGCTCACAAAAACCGACCTGCTCCCTTACCTGTCCGGCTTCAGCGTCGCTGCGGTTGAGGACGCGCTCGCAAGAGTGATGCCTGTCCCTGAAGTGATAAGCGTATCGGCGCTGACG
>DASTET010000488.1:0-2262 GCA_035709445.1 Blastocatellia bacterium
CCTGCGGCGCCCTCTGCGGTCATAACGACCTCGAATAGATAAGAATTCTCCTTTCAAAGCAAGAACTGAAAGGACCTGGGATCAGGCGACGGGCTCGCGGCGAAAACTATTGACACTTTGTCGAGCATTACCTTACCATCGGGGCGCGTTACTTCTTGCGTCCATTGCCACTACTGCCCCTTCGGTTTCACCCCTCTGACTCACAGCAAACACTGACCGGCAACGGGATACAGCCCGAACCGGCTTCGCGTTTGCCTTGACGGGAGCAGGCATGTCTCGATCTACAATTCGTCCAGCAGCCATAGCAACCCTCGTTCTTGTACTGGCATTCATAGGATTATTGCCGGCCCGCTCGGATTCTCAAAAGCCTGGCCGGATAGAGCCCGTAGCCGACGCCTCTTACAGAAGCAAATCGGGCGTTCACAAGGTTGTCGTCTCGAAGCGCGATCAGGCGCTCGGCGACTCTATACTTGCGCAGGGCGGCTCGGTCATCGCCGAGTATGAAGGATTCAGCCTGTTGTCGCTTCCTTCGCCGGCCCTCGATCAGATGAGACTCGAATCGAGATCGGCTGCCGTCCGAGACGATATGAATCTGATCCTGCTCAGGGCCGGGGCCTTCGATACGAGCGAGGGCGAGCCTCTCTTGACGAGCCGTCTCGCAGAGCCTGAGCCGACCGACGCCGAACAGCTTTATCTCGTTCAAATGGTCGGGCCGGTCAAGCAGGAATGGCTTGACGAGCTTCGGTCGCGCGCGCGTGTAGTCACATATATTCCGAACAACGCCTATCTGGTCCGCGCCGACCGCTCTGCTTTAAATCAAATCGACGGATTGAAATCATCTGGCTTCGTGCAGTGGGCCGGGCCTTACAGACCCGCCTATAAGATCGCTCCTCAGATCGCGCTCGATTCGCAGGATGAGGTATCGGTGACCGTGCAGATGCTCGATTCCGGAGAGGAGCAATCTGATCTCGAATCGCTCGCCTCTTATGCTTCGGAGCTGAGCGTTAAGAACTCCTATCTCGGTTACAGGAATGTGCGGATGAGGCTCCACCCGTCGAGGCTAGCGGAGATAGCCCGCCGACACGATGTGGTTTGGATAGAGCCGTCAGTTACGCCCGAGCTTTTCGACGAGAGACAGGGGCTCATACTGGCCGGAAGCTTCGAAGGCAACCAGTTGTCGCAAACAAGCTATCTCGCGTGGCTCCGGTCGAAGGGGATAGACGGCGCGCCCGGCTTCCTCGTCGATGTTGCCGACAGCGGGATAGATAAAGGCGTGCTCGATCCTTCGATCATTCACCCGGACTTCCTGAATGAAGCTGGGCTGTCGCGCGTCATATACGCCCGGCTGATCAACGGCAGCCAGATAGAGGGGACGACAAACGATATAGGCGGCCACGGCACGATAAACGCCGGAATAGTCGGCGGCTACAACACGGCGACGGGCTTTCCCAACACGGACGAAGAAGGCTACAGCCTCGGCCTCGGCATTCACCCGTTCATCAGGCTCGGGGTCTCAAAGATATTCAACCCGGAGTTCACAAACCCGAATATAGTCTTGATGGTCGATTCCATGTATGCCGACGGGGTGCGCATCTCATCGAATAGCTGGGGCGCATACAGCAACGACTATACTACCGACAGCCAGCTATACGACTCGCTCGTCAGAGACGCGCGTCGCGGCTCGCCCGGCAATCAGGAATTGACCGTGGTCTTCGCCTCAGGCAATCGCGGTCTTACGAACCTCTCCGTGCCGGGTACGGCAAAGAACGTGATAACCGTAGGCGCAAGCGAGAACCTCAGAGGCGGGATCGATGGATGCCAGATCACTTCTGAAGGCGGAGATGACGTCAACTCTATAATAAGCTTTTCGTCGGGCGGCAGGACCACGGACGGTCGCGTAAAGCCCGACATCGTAGCGCCCGGCACTCACATTCAGGGGGCGGCGTCGCAGGACCAGTTTTACAGCGGGAGCGGAGTGTGCGGCCCCAGGTTCTTCCCCGACGGGCAGACGCTCTACACCTGGTCGTCAGGCACGAGCCACTCGACGCCTGCCGTGGCCGGGGCCGCCGCGATACTCCGGCAGTTCTTCGAAGAATCGACCGGCCAGGCGCCCAGCCCGGCCATGATGAAAGCGTTTCTCACAAACTCGGCCAGCTATATGACGGGCCAGCTTGCGGGCGGCAGCCTTCCGGGCACGCGCCAGGGCTGGGGGCTGGCAAGCCTGGGCCGCGCGCTCGATGATACGCCTCGGCTCATGGTCGA
>DASTET010000489.1:0-4270 GCA_035709445.1 Blastocatellia bacterium
AGGCATTCCGCTCGTGCTTTGGCGTGACGAAACGCGGTGCCTTGTTGGCAGCAAAGCCTGCCTTCTCGCTCAAGAGGGCTGAGCAAGGGCTTCTAGATTCTCTTCCGTTTCCGTATAGCCTCCAAAGCAGCACCGGTTACCACAAACCTGGAGCGGATAGCAACTGACTCTGACTCCTGAGGCATCCAGATAGAATTTTTCCAGCCGCTCGTCAATCTCCTTTAGATAATCCTCCTTATTATCAGCTTTGAGGAAACCAGCCACGGTGACCACCTCCAGGGCGATAAGCCTGTCACATAACCTATCGTATTCGGGCTGGTTGTCGCTGATCTTATCCAGGTTGTCATTGGCATATAGCTTATCAATCGCCGCATTGTATTCATCGGCGATAGCCGTTGGTATTCCGAGTAATGGCATAACCGATCTCCTTTCATCTGAAGTTCTCAACAATGGAAATCAGATTCCATCTAGTCTGCTTGCTGTAATAAACCATCCTCCCATCGGGCGACCAGGCCGGATTGGCTAGATAGAGCTTCGGGTCGGTATTTACCGTTACCTTATCTGATTTGCCTCCCGTAGCCGCAACCGTCCAGATGTTATTGGTCCCGTCCCGGTCTGAGATGAACGCGAGGGTCTGCCTGTCCGGTGATATGCGGATAGTACCTATGTAGACTGACTTGAGAGAAACTATCTCGCGCTTGTCTTTGCCAACGGTGATTCCAAGCAGAACAACATTAATCGGAGACGCCAGGTCGCCGCTATTCTCCTCATCTATTGCTACGATCAGATCATCCCCTGAATCAGCCCAGCCAACCAGCCGCATGAACGAATTAGCCGTAAAAATTAAGCGGGATCCCCACTGCTCGGCAAGCCATAGGCTCCAGACTGTCTTAGCATCATCAAGCGGTATGGTTGTCTTTGATACGAAACCCACCCGCTTGCCGTCCGGCGACCAGACCGGACCATAAAACCCCATACTGGTATTGTCATTGGATGTGATCTTTACATCATCCGAACCATCCGCATCGATCGTCCAGATATTTGACGCGCCGGACTTTTTTGAACAATAAACGATCTTCTTTCCGTCAGGCGACCAGCTATAGCTCCTGAAAGTCAGGTTGCTTGGCAACAGGCCGAAGTCGATGGCAGAGACCCCGCCAGTTGTGATTTGCTTTTCATCGCCCCCGCTGCCGCTCACGGTAAAGATATTAATTTCGCCTTCGGAGAAGCGCAGGAAAGCGACCTTGCTGCCGTCAGGCGACCAGCTCAAATTAAACCCGTCAGAGCCAATCTGCAATGGCTGTCCGCCCGCAGCGAGTGGGCGGGCTATTATAGAACTGCTTACGAGCCTCCCGATCGTGCTCGTATACTGAAAGGCGATCATCCGCCCATCGGGCGAGGCCTCCGGCCAGAGCTTTAAGCCAATCTCATACAGGAGATCGTGCTCTCTACCACTACTAATCTCCACCCCGTATACTTCGGCGTCATCTCTGGTAGAGACCTGAAGGATGCGTGTTCCGTCAGATGAGATATCCGATACACTCCGGTCGCTACTTCCGCCGACCGTAAGCTGCAAAGGCTTACGCCCATCGAGGTAAGCCACACATATTTCATATACACCCGCCCGGTTAGACGTATAAACAACCCTTTTGCCATCGGGATGCCAGACCGGATAACTATCTTCTTCTGGATCATTAGTGGCCCGGACAGGTTCGCCTCCTCGCATCGGCGCAACCCATACATCAACCTGTCCGTCTTTAGCGTCAGTATAGGTAAGATGTTTTTCATCCGGCGAAATGCTGAAGTGCTTCGAGGGTAACTTCGAAGGATCAAAGTTAGTTATCCGGCTGACCTGCTTTGAAACGAGGTTGGCTGCATAAAGATTGGACTGGGCCTGGTAATAGATGATACTGCCATCCTTCGACCAGAGTATGAGCACCGGGAATGACTCTGATAGCGTAATCAGTGGCTTTGGCGTCCCGCTTAGTGCCGGTATAGACCAGATGCCAGTCTCATCTCCTCGTTTGGAAATGTATGCGATCTGCTGGTCGTCAGGAGACCAGATCGGCCACCAGTTATCTGCTTTGTCTTTTGTAATCAGGTACGGATGTGTGCCGATAATCGCCTGTTTTACCCGGATCCCCATCCATCCGTCACTCATTGAAGAATAGGCGATCATTTTGCCATCGTGCGAAAACCTGGCCCTGAGCGTGCCTTCGCCTCGCTCGCTCATCCAGCTATAATGCGGAACCGATTTCAGAGATGACAGACTATTCATATCAGGCTGATTGCGCAGACCTACTAAAGCCCAGAGGATGCCCCCGATTATGGCGAGCGGCAGCAACAGAATCGGCGCAAGGCGAGGAGAGAATAACCGGGCAGGCAACAGGCTCGAAACCTCGGTCGTGCCCGCACGCTTTCGGCCAGGCTTCGCCGCAAGCTTTATTTCTTGCTGAAAAGCATTCAGGTCGCCCAGCATTTCTTCCGCTGTTTGATACCGCTGCTCTCTGTCTTTGCTCAGGGCGCGGCTCACTATACGTTGCAGCTCGGCGGGGATTTCAGGCGCGAAATCCGTTAGCGGGCTCGGCTCGCTCCTGAGTATCCCGGCAAGCACATCGGCCTGATTGTTGCCTTCAAAGGGCAACCGGCCCGTGATCATCTCATAGATGGTCACGCCCAGGCTGAATATGTCGCTTCGCGCATCAATGGACTCGCACCGGATCTGCTCAGGCGACATGTAAATGACTGTGCCCAGGATCGTGCCCGGGTCTGTATCCATTTCAATTGCGGTTGCCGCTTGATGGTCGAGGGTACAAGCCTGCTTCCCGATAGGCTTGGCCAGTCCGAAATCTACCAGCTTCACCTGATCGCCCTCGGTAAGGACTACGTTTTTCGGCTTGATGTCTCGATGTATGATACCGTGGCGATGCGAGTAAGCGAGGGCGTCTGCTATCTGGACTGCGTATTTCATCGCTTCTTCTACGGGCAGTGGGCCGCTGGCGAGCCGACCGGCCAGCGTCTTGCCTTCGACGTACTCCATCACCAGATAATCTACCCCCTCCTGATTGCCCATATCGAAAAGCGTGCAGATGTGTGGATGGGTTAGATTAGCCAGCGTGCGAGCCTCTTGCTCGAAACGCTGCCGCATCTTGAAATCAGATGAGACGAGTCCAAACAGTATCTTGATTGCTACGAGGCGGTTGAGGCGGTCATCTCTGGCAAGGTAAACTTTGCCGCACCCGCCTGAGTCGAGTCTTCGAATGATCTTGTAGTGCCCCAGTGTGCGGCCCTCTGTCAATCCCGCCTGACTATCTGTAAGCAAGCGGTCGGCGTGCTCTAATGGAAGCGTTTCGGCTAAGGTACTGGCATCTTCCTGGAAAGATGAAGACTCGACCTCACGGTCGAGCGGTCGATCTCCGGCGCAAACGTGGTCAAGAGTCGCTGTGCGCTCCACCAGCTTACACCTGGCCGCGGCCTGCGCCAGGGCGTCTCCTCGATTTAGACACTCTGGTCGCATCTTTTTCCTGCTGGTGCGCCATCCAACACTTATCCAGGTACCATTTTATCCGGTCCATTTCAAAGAGTCTGTGCCGCCCATCACTGAAACTCGGTGACCGCCATCACTACGCGACACTTTTGACTGCCGCCTTGTGGAGCGAACAATGCTCACCCTCTCCGCGTCACCTCGACTTCATCTTCAGGTACTCGCCAATCAAGACGGCAGTCGGGTAAAGGATCTCTTCCTCGGTCTGTGCGTGAAGCATCAGCTTTTCAGCAAAGTGCGCGTGCTCGATCTTGTTTTCCTGCTTTGCCGCATCGATCAGCTTACCGAGCGCGGCGACGATTGTGCGGTGCTCCTGAAGCATCTCGGGAAGCTCTGCTTTCAGCTTATCGGTAATCGCCAGAACCTCTGCCGCCTCCGATGGCCGCCTGCCTTCAGCAAGTTCGCGCAATAGCCCTAAAGGCGGTAAGGCATACTCTTCTTCCTTCAAGAAGTGCGGGTGGAGAAGCTCTGCGACGACCTTCGCCGCTTCCCCAACTCTGCCTCCCGCCTGAGTGGCTCTGGCAAGCTCCGAATGAAGCTCATCATGCTCTTTCTTCAGTGATTCGGGGATTCTCAAACTCATAGACTTACTTACTTTCTTTTGGTTAGCTTCTGTTTTATGCGCATGATCCTGGGCCGAAGCTTTCCCTGAGCCAAAACTTGAGAAAGCAAACAACAGTGCGGCCACCAAAACAACCGTCGTTCTAATCGCCTGCCTACTATTCA
>DASTET010000490.1:0-2612 GCA_035709445.1 Blastocatellia bacterium
CGACGAGAAGGTCAAGCCTGAGACGAAGGCGGCCATCGAGGCGCTTCGCAAGGACGACTACGATAAGAAGGAGAAAGATATTTGCTGCAAGTGGATCGAGCTCAGATCAAAGCTCACTCAGCTATACGACTGTCTCAGGCAGGCCGAGAAGAGAGAGGAAGAGTCGAAAGACGACTACGAAGCGATGAAGGGCTTTGAGAAGACCCTTACTGACCGTTTTACAGAGATGAAGTCGCTTTATGACAAAGCGAAAGCGCTCCGGGACGGCGAACGTCATAAATCGGTCTGCGCAGTAGGCGTCGAGTTCGCCGAACTGTACGACAACCTCAGCGCGGTCCGCAACTGGGCCTACTGGCAAGGCAAGTGCGGAGAGGGGGCGCAGCCGCGACCGGGGAAGGACCCGAAACAGGAATGGCCCCCGGACAGATTCAAGTCGGAGCTTACGAAGGCGCTCAGGGCGCTGATCCTGGCCAAATACCAGCGCTTTCGCTGGCAGAACCAGTCGCTTGAGATAGAGGTCGAGAGCAAAAAGTACAAGGAGGCCTGCGACAAGTTTCGAAAGGGCCGCCGCGACGAGTTCACCCAGGAAGCGGAAGATATCGAAGCCTAGCCGACGGGACCGATTTTCATGAAAGTCGTTAGAGCCGTCTGAAGAAGGGAGAATAAGAGCATGCCTGAGTATTTATCACCCGGAGTGTATGTAGAGGAGATAGAGCTTGGACCGCGCCCTATCGAGGGCGTTTCGACCAGCACCGCCGGCTTTCTGGGCGAGACTCTCCGAGGGCCGCTTGAGCCTCGTCTCGTGACCGGCTTCGAGCAATTCAAAAGGCTCTACGGCGGTCATCTTCCGCCCGACGTCTCGACGCTGCCGTTTGCCGTCGACGGCTTCTTCAAAAACGGCGGGCAGCGTTGTTTTATTGCACGCATAGAGCCGCAAGATGCGCTTCCGATGATCGTCCAGCACGACGGAAGAATACAGATATCTGCGATCGGACCGGGGAGCTGGGGAAACCGGATCGCGGCGAAGATATCCGAGAGCAGCTTACAGCCGACGGAACGCTTCAAGCTGACCGTGATGTACTGGGACACTCCGCCGCCGGTCGATCCGCCGGTCGACCCGACCGATCCCGAACAGATCACCAACACGAACCGCCGAGAGCCGACGCTGCTTGAGGTCTATGACAACCTCTCGCCCGACAGGACATCGATAGATTTCTTCGAGACGGTCATTAACGGCAGCTCCAGCCTGATTCGCGTGGAGCAGATCCTGCCGGTCACGCCGGGCAGGCCAGCGGACCTGCCGCTTGCGATGCTTGCGGGCCTGGGCACGCCCGGCGCCGACGGCTCGCCGGTTATAATAGGAGATTACCAGGGGCGTGCGCTGCCAGCCTTGCCGGACGGCACGGTCCACAGGACCGGGTTGGCGGGCTTCGAGCAGGTGGATGAGATTGCGATCATCGTTGCTCCCGATTATCACGAGCTTGATCCGCAGTACACGGAACTGATCACCCACTGCACGATGATGCGGGACCGCTTCGCAATACTCCACTCGAACCCGGCTACCCATACGCTGGGCAACATAAACAACATCCGCCCGCCGCAAAACACGACTTACGCCGCCTTCTATTTCCCCTGGATCAAGGTCTTCAACCCGCTTACAAACCAGGATTCGCGCATCCCGCCGTCGGGTCATATCGCCGGAATCTACGCCAAGACCGACATCGAGCGCGGCGTCTTCAAAGCGCCGGCCAACGAGGTCGTCGTCGGCGCAAGGTCGGTAGAGTTTCAGATCACGAAGCGAGAGCAGGACATTCTGAACCCGAGAGGCGTCAACTGCATCCGCGTCTTTCCCGCGCGCGGCATCCGCGTGTGGGGCGCGCGCACGGCGTCGGACAACACGCTCTGGAAGTATGTCAGCGTCAGGCGGTATTTCCTCTACCTGGGCGAGTCGATCGATGAAGGGACGCAGTGGGTAGTCTTCGAGCCGAACGATGAAAAACTATGGGCGCGCGTAAAACAGACGATCACGCAGTTCCTTATGACCGAGTGGCGAAACGGGGCGCTCATGGGCACGAAGCCGGAGGAAGCATTCTTTGTCAAGGTGGACCGCACGACCATGACGCAGTCCGATATCGATAACGGGCGTCTCATATGCATCATAGGGGTCGCCGTCGTCAAGCCTGCGGAGTTTGTCATATTCCGGCTCGCGCAGTTCCAGGGAGGCTCCGAGGTTACGGAGCTATAAGGAATCGACAGGATTTACAGGATTAACGAGGAGAGCAAAATGGCGAGGAAAGATCCACTGAGAAATTTCCGGTTCCGCGTAGAGATAGACGGAATCCAGCAGGCAGGCTTCAGCGAGGTGACGGGCTTCGACGCAACGGTCGAGCCTATAGACTATAGAGAGGGCACCGACGCGACGCACGTCCGAAAGCTCCCGGGCCTGACCAAATACGGCAACGTGACGCTCAAGTGGGGAGTGACCGATTCGATGGCGCTCCACGACTGGCATCGCCAGATCGTCAATGGAGACATCCAGCGCAAGAACATCGCGATCATCGTCGTAGACGAGGCCGGGCAGGACAAAGCGCGCTGGGAGGTGGTCGAAGCGT
>DASTET010000491.1:0-4151 GCA_035709445.1 Blastocatellia bacterium
CGATACTTATAACGCTGCCCGTCATATTGATCGAGGCCGCTCTCGGCGCGAGTTTAGGGGCCGTGATCGGGGGAGAGCTAAAGGGAGCGCCCGCGATCAGAAAAGTCGCCATCGGCACCCTGCTTTTCGCTGCCGCTACGATCAACATTGCGGGCATCGTCTGGCTTGCTGGCTCAGGAACGACGGTGCATCTCGTCTCTATGCCCGCGAGAGATGATAAGCCGGTGGCGGCCCTGACCGCGCCGGACCCTTCGGCGCCCGGCAGCTTTCAGGTGCGGACTATCTTTTACGGCAGCGGCACAGACCAGCGCCGACCGGAATATGGAAGCTCCGTCGAGATCAAGACCAATACCGTCGATGCCACGCCCTTTCTAAAAGAGCTGACGGGGATGAAGGCGAGGTTAAGGCGGTGGTACTGGGGGTTTGGCCCGGACCAGTTTCCCATCAACGGTCGCGTATGGTATCCGGAAGGCAGCGGCCCGTTCCCGCTCGTATTGATCGTGCATGGAAATCACTCGATGGAAGAATACTCCGACCCCGGTTATGCATATCTCGGCGAACTGCTGGCAAGTCGCGGGATGATAATGGCCTCGGTCGACGAGAATTTCCTGAACGGTTCGTGGTCGGGCGATCTTGAGCGCAAGGAGACGGCGGCGAGGGCGTGGATACTGCTCGAGCACCTGAAGGCATGGCGGGCGTGGAACGGCGCCGAGGAGAGCCCGTTTTATAGAAAAATCGATTTCGAGAAGATCGCGCTCATAGGCCATTCGCGGGGCGGCGAAGCGGTTGCAGTCGCCTCGGTCCTCAACAGGCTCTCTCATTACCCTGAAGATGGAAGCGTCAAGCTCGATTTCAACTACCCAATAAAGTCGATTATCGCGATAGCGCCGGTCGATGATTCCTACAACCCGACGGGCAAGCCGCTCGTGCCGGAGAATATCAACTACCTGGTCCTGCACGGCGCGCACGACGCCGACGTGTCTATCTTCATGGGCAACCGCACCTTTAACCGCGTCAGGTTTACTGACGACGGTTACTGGATAAATGCTTCGCTATACATTTACCGGGCCAATCACGGCCAGTTCAACACGGTGTGGGGCAAGTCCGACTGGTCGTCGACTTTCAAAGCATTGTTAAACCTCAAGCCGCTCCTCGACGGCGAAGAGCAGCGCCGCATAGCAAAGCTGTACATCTCGGCGTTTCTCGAAGCGACGCTCAAGGGCGAGCGGTCTTACCTGCCGATGTTTCGCGACTACCGCGCCGCCGCCGGGTGGTTGCCCGATACGATCTACGTCAGCCAGTTCAACGACTCTGCTTTTAGAGTACTGTGCGATTACGAAGAAGACCCGGAACTCGGGACGACGACGATTGAGGGCGGGTCAGTCGCCGGAGGAGGGTTGAAGACGTGGCGCGAGCAAAAGATCCCGCTGCGCGCCAAAGGCGATTTCAACCAGTATAACAATGGCGTCTATCTGGGATGGGAAGACAAGGTCGAAGACGGAGACTCCGGCTCGAACTCGCCCTACTATCGCATAAGGCTTCCGGACTCAGCCGCCGGAGAGTTGCAGATCGATTCCGGCACGACTCTTGTATTCTCGCTCGGCAACACGAGCGATAAAGATGAAGACCCGGACTTTACCATCGAGCTTGCGACAACTGAAGGCAACAGCGCGGGCCTGCCTTTCAGCCAGATGGCCGACATCACGCCGAGGTTGAAAGTCCAGTTCTCAAAGATGGGGTGGCTTGAAAGCCTGCTGCTGGAACCGGCAGAGGTCGTGCTGCAAACTTACGAATTGCCGCTGACGGAATTCGTAAAAGCCGATGGCCGTTTCGACCCGTCCCGGCTCAAGTCCATAACTTTTCGCTTTGACCGCACCCGGTCGGGAGAGGTGGTGCTCGATAGAGTGGGATTCAGAAGTCAGAAGCCAGAACCCAGAAGTCAGAATCTGTAGAGATGATTCTCGATGGTCGACATTACCTTCTGGATTCTGGATTCTGGATTCTGGCTTCTCAAGTATGAACTATATAGGCTCCAAATACACGCTCCTGCCTTTTCTCGACAGGGTCTATCGCCGCATCTCGGACGCGGACGAAAAAGTATTCTGCGACATCTTTGCCGGGACCGCCGCCGTCGGGCGCCACTTCAAACGGCGCGGGCTCAAGATCATCGCCAACGATCTGCAATACTACGCATACGCGCTCAACAAAGCCTACATCGAAATCAACGACACGCCCTCTTTCGCCGGGCTTCGCAAAAAGTATAAGGAGGATATAGGCAGGGCGACATCCGGCGAGAGGGCCGGGCCCGTGCTCGCATTCATCAACGCTTTATCAGGGAAGCAGGGCTTCATCTCGGACAATTATGGTCCTGCCGGAAACCGGTTCTACTACACAAGGGAGAATGCCGAGAAGGCCGATGCAGTTCGGCAGGCCATCGAGCGATGGCGTGCCCGAAAGGTCGTGACCGAGCAGGAGTATTTTTATATACTCTGCTCGCTGCTCGAAGCCATCGATCAGGTAGCCAACACGGCGAGCGTTTACGGGGCCTTTCTGAAAAAATACAAGGCCAGCGCGAAGAGGCCGCTCGCGCTCAAACCGCTTGAGCTGAGCAATCACGTCACCGGGTGCAGGGTCTTCAACAAAGACGCGAACGAGCTTATAGAGGAAATCGAATGCGATGTTCTCTACCTCGACCCTCCCTACAATCATCGCCAGTACGGCGCGAATTATCATGTTCTTGAGACCATAGCCTCGTATGACAACCCGCTTCTATCGGGGGTCACAGGAATGCGCAGCTACCCGCGCAGCCTCTACTGTCGCAGGAGGTCGGCGCGCGAGGCGCTCGAACACCTCGTGCGGACGGCGAGGGCGAGACATATTCTGCTAAGCTACAACGACGAAGGGCTGCTGAGCATAGATGAGGTGCGGCGAATACTCTCCTTGCGAGGAAGGCCCCGGACGTTTCACACAGCATACAGCCGCTTCAAAGCTGATAACGGCCGCACGTACAAACGCGACGCGACCGTCGAATTCATTCATTATGTAAGAGTGATAAAGCCTTGATCTCAGCCGCAGATGAGCAAGGATGAACACGGATTCTCGTTTTCGCCCTATCTGTGTTTATCGGTCTTCATCCGTGGTTTCTCTGTTATTGAAAAATCTATCAGGTGGCGGGCGCGGTCGACTCGGTCTACCATAACGCGCACCGCATCGCCCAGCTTGAATTCGCGGCCCGACCTCGCGCCGACAAGCCTGTGCCTGCGCTCCCGGTATTCGTAGAGGTCGTCGACGAGCGTTGTGATATGAACGAGTCCTTCGACAAAGAACTCGTTCAGCTCCACGTAGAACCCGTAATCTTTGACCGAGGTGATCACGCCGTCGAACTGCGCGCCGACGTGGTCGGCCATGAATTCGGCCTTCCGCCAGTCCATAAGCTCGCGCTCGGCGTCATCTGCCGCGCGCTCGCGCTCGCTCGAATGGTCCCCGATCACATCGAGCGAGGCCCTTATCTCCCGCTCGCGCTCTTCATCAAAGACGGGCCAGGAGACCTTCTTCAAGACCCGGCGGCGGCCCAGGTCCGCCTGCCCCCACGACTGCTCTCCGCTATTTCCTCGCTCTATCACTTCGCGAAGTATTCGATGCACTATCAAATCGGGATAGCGGCGGATAGGCGAAGTAAAATGGGTGTAGGTCTTCATCGCAAGCCCGAAGTGGCCGCGATTTTGAGGCGAGTAGCGGGCGCGCTGCATCGAGCGCAGCATCAGGTAAGAGAGCATACGCTCTTCCGGCAACCCTCGGACCTCGCGCGCAAGCTGCTGGAACCCGCGCTGCGGCGTCGGGCCGGCCATAGAAAACTTGTGCCCGAAGGAAGCGGCTATCTCCGCGAACTCTTCGACCTTCTCAGGGTTCGGCTCTTCGTGTATGCGATAAAGCGAAGGCACGCCGAGGGCTTCGAGATGGGAAGCCACGGTCTCATTGGCCATCAGCATGAACTCTTCGATCAATCGATGAGCGATATTGCGCTCGGCGCGCACGATCCCGCCTATCTGGCCTTCGTCGTTGAACAGAAGCTCGGCTTCGGGCAGATCGAAATCTATGGCGCCGCGTTTTTCTCTGCGGTCGATCAGGACGAGCGCCAGCCGGTGCATCTC
>DASTET010000492.1:0-2993 GCA_035709445.1 Blastocatellia bacterium
CGGGCGCGTCGTATTCGAACTGGGCCTGTCCGGAATTATCGTTGGCGCGCAAGGCCAGTATGGCGGCGGCTGCGGAGCGGCCGTACTCGATGCCCGGGTCATCTTCTGATAGACCATGCGCGGCGAGCGATTCCATAAAGAGAGTGTCAAGCGTCGAGGCGTGAGATGCGAAGAGGCTGCTCAGGGCGTGGTGAGAGGCAGCAATGGCCGCGGCATCAGGGGATGCGCCTTCGGGGGCAGCGGAGGGCGAGAGGTAGGTGGCATACTTGCCCGTGATACCATTGACGGCGTCGTGTACGGCAAGCTGAATGATGGCCATAACGCGTGTCTGCTGTACGGGAGAGAGGGGGGGTGTGGCAGTCAATGTAAACGAGACGGCGTGCAGGTTCCATTCCGTGACCGCATCACTCGCCTCGGTCTGCGGGGCCGCACTGACGGCGGGGCTGGCGGCACTCGCTTCGTTGCCTGTCGGATAGGCGGGAACACCCGAGAGGGCGACGCCAAGGCCGATTACGCTCATAAGTCTTTTCCACGAAGTGTTGGTTTTCATGATAGGTCTCCTTACTTGAATTTCCGGGTGCTGTCCGAGGGACAGGCTTCGTCTCTCAACACGTCGATCTCTGGAGAGCCGCACAGCGGCGTGCGGTTTTCGCTGGACGACAACCCGCCTCATCTGTGAAGGCGTCGCCTGCCCGCAAAAGTGCTAAGACCCGCAACCTGTTTCTTCGCTTGCAGGCGAGTGTCGTATCCTTGATTGTCCGGGCGGGTCGGGGAGGGTTGGACTATAATAACCACATGGCACGAGGATGGGAGAGCAAGGCAGTCGAAGACCAGATCAGCGCGGCTGAGGCTAAAAAGGAAGCGCAAGGCAGGCAGCGATTATCAGAGTTAGAGATCGAACGGCAGAAGCGAAGGCAGGGGTTGCTGCTTGAGCGCGGGAGGATAATGAGAGAGATGGAAGAGTCGCATAAGAGGCGTTACCTCGTGCTGCTCGAGCGAGCGCTGGCGCACGTAGAGGCGGAGATAGCCCTGTTGGAGCAGGATCGATCTTCTTAATGAGCTCGCGGTGCCGGATTATCTGCTATGGCTGGCTGCTGATAAGCACTACATCGTTATTTACCACACCGCGCGCGAGGGCAATCTGTTTGCCATCGTGTGACCAGGCGAAAGAGAATATCCGGTCCGATTTGAACTGGGTGATCTGTCTGGGCGTGCCTCCGGCAACGGGTTGAATCCACAGGTTAGAAGCGCCGCCCCGGTCGTCGACGTATGTCAGCCCGCGCCCGTCGGGAGTCCACCGGACCAGGCCCGGCGGTATGTTGAAAACTTTGACCGGCTGCCCGCCTTCAAATGGTATTATCGCGACCCGTAATGGCTGGCCCTGCTCCTCGCTCCAATAATTACAGACTACGAACTTTCCATCCAGAGAGACGGCGGGCGTGATCGCGAATATGTCTCCAATCTGAGCTGGCTCGCCGCCTTCGACCGGCACCTTCCACAGGCTGTTTTTACCGGTCGATAACGAGGTGTATACAACCCATTTCCCGTCAGGCGAGAACGCAGGAAAGCTCTCTAACCCGCCCGAGGTCAATCTAACGGGATTCGACCCGTCGATGCCCATCCTCCAGATGCTTTGAGCGCCTTCACGGTACGAGGCGAACACTATATACCGGCCGTCTGGCGAGACGGCGGGCTGGAAGTTGATATTCGTATTGGGCGTCAACTGATTTCTGTTGCTCCCGTCCCCGTTCATTATCCATATATTGTTGTTCTCATTCGTGCGCGAGGCATAGACTATACGGCCATCGGGCGTCCAGCTTATGCCCGGCGCCCCGTCGTACTTGGTCGCTCCCGCCGTTACCTGAAGGGCGCTCTCAGAGCCTGTTGCGGGCAAGATGAAGATTGAAGAAGTGACATCGCCCTGGACCGTGATCATCGTGCTCGAATCCGCGGTGAGGCTCACGCCTCTATAATCGTTCAGGTCGTTGGTAACCCTTCGCGCCTCTCCGCCTGGATATGAGAACTGCCATATCTGAGATTTCGTTGTGGCCTCATCGGTGGCGGCTGCTATAAAGCTTCTCCCATCCGAAACCCACGAAGGCCCGCCCGTATTGAGCCATTTCCCGGCGTTTAAAGGTCTCTCCGCTCCGTCGTCAACACTCACCGCCGAGTA
This sequence comes from Blastocatellia bacterium, assembly GCA_035709445.1. Classification (GTDB taxonomy): domain Bacteria; phylum Acidobacteriota; class Blastocatellia; order UBA7656; family UBA7656; genus DASTET01. Next base: position 2,174 of record DASTET010000492.1, read on the forward strand.
AGTATAGTGGCCTCTGCTGCCTGTAAGGTTTCCGACCGAGCAGATTATCACCCTTCCGTCAGGAGACCAGTCCGGGACGAGAAAGTGATCGGGAAGCTTGCGAGAGGCGAGCCTCGTATCTCCGGTGCCGTCCGCGTTTGCTATCACCAGCCCGCTCTCGCCATTGTGCGGAGTGTCTCGTCTGAAGGCGAACCGCTTCCCGTCGGGTGAAAAAGTTATCGCGCTATCAACGTCGCCGAGAATCTTTCTTGTGGCGCCTCCAAGCACCGGCACCTGATAAAGGTCCTGCACCGAGCTGCCTCTCTCGGACCTGAGATAGTAGATGTAATTGCCGTCGGGCGAAAATGTCAGCCCGCCGTGGCGATAGTCTGAAGGCGAAATAATCTGGACCGTGCTGCCTGTCGCCACCTGTCTGACCCAGAGGCTCTGTTGACCGGCTTCGTTCGAGATATGGACGATATATTTTCCGTCGGGAGAGATGGCCGCGCCGGTCACGCGGCCTGTGCTCGTGAGCCGGGTCATCTTCTGTACTTGAAATGGCGCGAGCGGTCTGGCCGTCTTCCTGCCGAAAAGCCGCGCGAGACCGAACGCGGCGACTATTACGAGAATAAGCGCCGCAGTGCCGAAGGCCACCCTCCTCCACCGTCGCTTATCTCTATTTACGCTCGTGGGAAAGCTTACCTGCGCATCGGAGGGGATAGTATTCGGATAAGCAGTGATCGCAGCCGTGGCGGCGACCGAAGGCTGCGAATCATACTCTTTTATCAGGTCGCGGAGATCGATTGCTATATCCCTTATCGACTGGTATCGCTCGTCAGGG
>DASTET010000493.1:0-2378 GCA_035709445.1 Blastocatellia bacterium
ACTTTTTTACCCGATCAAAGCCATTTTTCTCCCGAATTTCAGAGAGTTTTGCACAGGCCATGCATAAGGCGATTGTTAAGCCTGGACCCGACCGCAAAAAAAGCTCGGTTTTTCGAACCTGTCCCTTGTAAATACGATGATAATTGAACTTGGACGGGTAAACGGATTTTGAACAAAATGTGTGCAAAGTGCTACAAGTCCGTAAATCTCTGCGATTTGCGGTCATCAATAGTCCCTTTTCCACAAGGTTTTCCACAGTTCCTGTGGAAAAGTTTCTCGTTCCGTTTACACATCTGAAAGAGCCGGTATTTTACACTTATGACAAGGCCACACCTGGCAGCCTCGAGCTATCTCAACGCCGCGCCGCTTTGCTACAGCTTCGTCTATGGGAGTCAAAAAGAGCTGTGCCGGTTCCTGTCCGACGCAGCGCCTGCCCGCTGCGCCGACCTTCTCCGCGAAAAGAAAGCCGATGCCGCTCTCATCCCGGTCATTGAGTACCAGAGGATCGAAAACCTCGTAGTCGCGCCGGGCGCGTGCGTCGCTTCAAAGAAGAGCGTTCGAAGCGTGGTGCTCGCCTCGCGCGTCCCGATTGAGGATGTCAGGTCGGTTGCGCTCGATACATCAAGCCGAACATCGGCTGCGCTCATACAGATAATACTCTCGCACTTTTATGGTCTGAAGCCTTCATACCAGGAGTCGCCGCCGCGCATTGAAGAGATGCTCGAATCCTTTGACGCGGCGCTCATGATAGGCGACCCGGCCATGCTTATCGACCGGTCGAAGCTCTTCATTTATGACATGGCCGAAGAGTGGCGGAAGCATACAGGGCTGCCGTTCGTCTTTGCGTTCTGGGCCATTCGCAAGAGCTCGACTGCGTGGGCGGGAAGCGGCGTAGATTTTCTCCGTGCCAGACTCGAAGGGCTCGATCATGTAGAGGACCTGGCCGCCATGTATTCCGAGAGCCTGGGGCTTCCGCTCGAAGAGTTGCTCGTCTATCTTACGGAGAACATCAGTTACAGCCTGGATGAAGAGAGCCTCGACGGGCTGCGGCTGTATTATCGTCTGGCCTGCGAATGCGGATTGATAGACGAGGCGCGCGATATCGAGTTTGCCGAGCGAGGTTGAGGCCCGAGCCTTGAGCTGAAGATCGCGCGTCACAGCTCAAGGCTCGCGCCCCGGTCGAGCAATCTTACTGTTCGGGCTCGGTTGTCTGTGCGGCCTCGGCCTCGGCCTGATCACCTGCCTGTGCATTCTCGGTCGCTTCATCGACAGTGTGCGAACCGAGGATGTGGCGTCCCTCTTCGCTTCGCGGATCGATTGTGCGCAGGTGTTTGCGACCCTGCATCTCCCAGATGGCCGTCACCACTCCATCCTTTTCGACCGCGTGATAGGTGATCTCCTGCTCGGTCGCCTGTCCTTCTGGCTGATCCATTTATACCCTCCCGGCTATGATTGATTTTATGATACGCGCGAAATTGTAATAGTGCGGCTGCGGGACTTGCAAGCGAGAAGTCCGGGGTAAGGAAGGGAAATGAGATCATTTTCCATTTATCATCAGTCATTTGTCATTTTCCGGAATGAAATGCCAGATGATAAATGTCAATTGGAAAATGGTAAATGGAGAAGGCTTATCAGGTCGAGCGGTTCCTCGTCGCCGGGTTGTCTCAGGTCGGCCCCGGCCCGGCCCTGTGCGCCGTTCTCCCGCAGCTCGCGCTGCTGTTGCTCGCGCATCTGGCGGCGAAGTCTTCGCTCAAGCTCGTTGAGCCGGATCATCTGTTCGGTTGTGAGCACGCTGCGCATCTGGGCGCGAATACGCGCCTGGAGTCGTATCTGGTCGGCCTGCGCCGAGGCAAGCTCTTCGATGTGCTGGTTGATCTGTTTTTCGTCGAACTGCTCGCTTCGGATTGCCTGATCTAGGGCCTGGCGCGCAAGCCTGAGCCGGCGGCCCGCCGATATTCTCTCATCCTCGTGCGAGCGCTGGATCTCGGCCATACGGAGGCGCTGGTCTTCGGTCAGCCCGATCTCGCGCATCAACCGCTGCTGGACCATCCGCTTCTGCTCAGGGGTGAGCCTGGGCAACCTGCCTTCACGGCGAGCGCCTCTCGGGACGCCAAGTATGCGGTCAACCCCTTGACGACCGCCGGGGCTGCGGTCCGGGCGCGGCCTGGACTGGCGCTGCGCAAACGTATCAGCCGACACGAGGGCCAGCACAAGCGCGATCAGACACCAGGAAATCGAAACTCTTTTCATCGCTGCTCCAAGCACAGACCAGTTTACTACCTCCATTATCTTAGAGCGGCCCGGCCCCAAAAAAGTTTGGAAGAAACCCTCTCAGGGGACAGGTGTCGGGGGGCAGGGTCTGTGCGGCAGTACTGATT
>DASTET010000494.1:0-2971 GCA_035709445.1 Blastocatellia bacterium
TTATGTGAAGCAGTTCGGCATAACCCTGCCCCAAGGTTTCGCCAGCTCGCGCCCGGCGCGGCGCGCTGAAGTAGTGGTCGCGCACATCGTAAAGTTATCGGCGGCGCTTCAAGGTTATCTCGCCGGGCCTGTGGTCTGGGACTCGCTCAATTTCGCCCTTGCCCCTTTTCTCGAAGGCGCCGACGAACGGGCGGTGAAGCAGCTGGCTCAAACCCTCGTCTTCGAGTTCTCGGCCCCGGCCGTAGCGCGCGGAGGGCAGATAGTCTTCTCCGATCTGCACCTCGACTGGGACGCGCCATCTTATATGAAATCGCGGCCCGCAATAGGGGCGGGCGGACAGGCGCTCGATAAGAGCTATGGCGATTTCACCGCCGAGGCGCACCGGTTCCTTCAGTCGCTGTTTGAAGTTTATATAGAAGGCGATGGTCAGGGACGCGCCTTTCTCACGCCGAGGCTCATACTTCATATCAACCGGCACTTCAATGAAGTCCCCGGCTATCGCGCGGTGCTTGAGCTGGCGAGCCGCCTTGCCGTAGAGCGAGGCGGGCTGACGATAGCTTTCGACCGCGATGATGATGGGAGCTTTTTCCGTCGCTTCGGAATCAACGATGAAAAAGCGCTCGGTCGCACAGACAGCCACGCATTGCGCTCGTCTCAGTTCCAGGTCGTGTCGCTCAACCTGCCGCGCGTCGGTTATCTGGCGGGCGGCAATCAGGTGAAGGTATTTGAAGAGCTGACCCGGTTGATGGAGACCGCCGCGCAGGCACACCTTGAAAAGCGCGTCTTCCTGGAGAAGCTTCTTGCGCTTGGCGAGCGCGGTCCGCTTGCGGCGCTTACTACGCGGGCGAGCGGCTCGCCGTTTTTGAAGCTCAACTGGGCGACCCACGCGATAAGCCTCGTCGGCCTGAACGAGCTGTGCCGCGCAGTGCTTAAAGCGGACCTGCACGATTCCGAGGCGTCGATGGAGTTCGCGCTGAAAGTGCTCACCCATCTGAAGCGCGAGGCCGAGAGGCTGTCGAACAAACACAAAGTGCGTTTCCTGCTGAGCGGGCAATCGACCGAGGTGACGGCCCACCGCCTCGCGCGGCTCGACCTGCGCTTTTTCGGAGAGATGGCCGAATCGGTCGTGTGCGGCGATCCGCAATCCGACGCCGCCTATTACACGGACGGGGTGCGGCTTTCAGCGACGAGCGATGTGTCGGTGCTTGACAGGGTGAGGACCGAGGGCGTCTTCCACGATTTCGGGTTTGTTCACGCGACGACCGAAGTGTGGACTGGCGAGTCGACTCCGCAGACGGACGATCTGGGGCGCCTGATATCGCAGGCTTTCTACCAGTCGTCGTGCGGGGGCTTGATCTTCTGCCCTGAGTTTACTGTCTGCACCCAGTGCGGCAACAGCGCGCGAGGGCTGCACGCAACCTGCCCTGTATGCGGATCGGAGCGAGTCGACGGGCTCGCATACGCGGGAGACCGTTACGGCCACACTTCATCGTGGGACGCCGGACGCATAGCCGAGCTGCGCGACCGCCGCCGCGTTACCGGCGCGGACATGTAGGGGTCAGGGGTCGGGGGTCGGGGGGCAGGGAAGAACTCTCGCCACCGAGAGTCTTCTTGCATCGCCTCGAATGCTTTTTGCGTCAATCCCCTATGGGGATGATCGCTTCCTATGAGCATTCGAAATTATCGTGACCTTGTAGTCTGGCAGAAATCGATGGATCTGGTAGTGAACTGTTATCGCATTACAGAACAATTCCCAAAGATTGAAATCTACGGTTTGACGAGTCAGCTTCAACGGGCAGCGGTCTCAGTTGCTGCCAACATTGCGGAAGGCAACGGTCGCAGCCATACACGGGAGTATCTCAACCATCTTTCGATGGCTTACGGTTCTCTGATGGAGGTGGCTTTGCACCTAAAGTCCGAAAATCAGCATACTTTTGATTCAAGTGTGATTTCTCAACCAATGGACAGACAACAGTGCCGAACTGTGGTAGGATAGCCTTCATGAACACCACGACACTAATAATTGTTATCCTCGTACTGCTCCTACTCTTTGGCGGCGGCTTCGGCTACTACCGCCGTCGGCGATAAGGACGACCGGGCGAGAGCTAAACTATTCATCGGATTGAAGGCGCTGCCCAGAGTTAATAGACTTTTGGTTCAAAAGCGACTTTAGGTGCAAAGCCGTCTTCACGTTCGAATAGTGTGCTCATTGAAGGATCAGTGATCCTTCCGGGCTCACGTCTATACTCATTCCGCAGTAGCAATCAAAGGCAAGCAAGCGGCGCGCGTCAACATAGTCGGCATTGAGCCTTAGAGCGTCCATTCTCGCGGCCTGCGGGCTATCGTTGCCTACCAGAACGACAAAACGGATGCCGCACTTGCAGCGGAGTGATTGAATAGCCCTGTCGGTATAGTTCGGGATGCCGGTAATCATCACATCCCCGCAGCTATCGCCGCCGCTTTGACCTGGCTTTTGGAGCCGCGCGGCTTTACCCGCTTCGCCTGTGCAGGCTGCGCGCCCGATGTGTCAGCGGGCATGTCCGGCGCATACTCCAGGAGCATGCCGGGCGATGTGTCGAGAAATGCGCAGAGCTTGTTTAAAGTGGACTGCGCATAATTCTTGATCGTGTTATTCCACCAGCCGTAGATGGCCTGGTATGACACGGTTTCGCCCTCCGGGGCCTGCGCGTTTATCGCGTCCGCAAGCTGGCGAGCATTCCTGTACCCCCTCATTCGGGCCACGTCTTCAAGTTTTGATCGAATCATGTTCCGCATAGTTATCACATTCACCCCCGATAGCAAACATATTTTGTGCGCCTTAACATAAGCGGTACTTCTCAGGCACAAGCAAGAGCATCTTTTTTCCGATTGCGGTATTCATATTCTAATAATAGGTGCGTATAAAGCCGATTGCAAGAAAAATATTTTCCGCTTGTAGTACGATTATTCTTGACAGTATGTACCGCTTGTA
>DASTET010000495.1:0-3519 GCA_035709445.1 Blastocatellia bacterium
TCTATCCTGCCGAAGTAGGTGCGGGGCGGTTCGCAAAGATTGGCATCCCTTCGCCCGATGTAACAGGGCCATTTGTCGGTGTCGTTGAGACTGTGTGCGGCGCTTTGATCCTGCTTGGGTTTCTCACACGACTCGCGGCAATACCGCTGATCATCGATATGCTCGTAGCCATTATCTCAACAAAGATCCCTATCCTTCTCGGCTACGGGTTCTGGGGATTCAGCCTTCGCAACGTTCCCTACTACGGATTCTGGGGGATGGTGCATGAGGCCCGCACTGACTTTTCGATGCTACTCGGCTCTCTCTTCCTGCTGATAGTCGGAGCGGGCGCCTGGTCTGTGGACTACAGGTTGATGAAAGGAGAGGGCCGGGGCGAGCGGCGTCACTCCGCCTGAGCGGAACAGATGCGGTTTCTTCGCGCCTTTCTTGCGGAGTTTTTTCGGCTCCTTCCAGTTCGTCACTCCGAGAGCGATCTGGAAGGCGAGTATGAGCAGGTGCGGCGATGGCTTCCCGCGAATCTCGCGGTCATCGCCCTCAATGGCCTCTGCTTCCCGACAGCCGGGCGCGTCCTCTGGGCCCTGGGGAGCCTTCGTGGCGACGGTTGGAATTTTTGATCGTGACTTCCGCTCGAAATCCACGTTTGTCCTTCTATCCCGGATATATGCTCTGCAGGCGGCTCCTCCGACCGGCATTGTGCCCACGCTCACGTTGCCAGTAGGGAGGAACTGAGGTGGACATCCTGCATTAGATAGTGAAACTCTCTATACGTAAGGGATTGATGGAATCGAATGGCAATCAAAGAGGGGCGGGACAAAACCAGGAAACTGCCGGAGGAGAAGAGAGTGGTTAGACGAAAGCGTCGTTTATTCTGTGCCATATTGTTTAGTTTCGGGATTGGCCTGGGCGTGCAGGCCGACCTGTCGGCTGCTCGGTCCCAGGAGCCAGGCAACAAACTGATGCCTCTGACCATCCCGCATACCGCGCCGGCACCTCCGGATAATCCTACTACTGCGGAGAAAGTAGAACTCGGCAAGCAGCTATTCTTCGACCCGCGACTCTCGGGCGACAACACCAGAAGTTGCGCGGGCTGCCATGTGCCTGAGAAGGCGTTTACCGACGGCTTGCCGAAATCAAGAGGCGCGGGCGGAAAGCAACTCTCTCGAAATACTCCCGGCCTGCTCAATGCCGGGTTTTACACGAGCTACTTCTGGGAATTGCGGTATGGATCAAGTCCTCCCACCCAGACAATATGACACTTCTGTTGAGGCGACCATTCCCCTCAGCAGATGCGCGGGAGCCTTTTGCGAGTCGGCCCACCACAATCCGTAGTCTGGCGAGTCATGCTCGTGACTGTACTGATTACTATGCAATATCTGATTTATGCGATGTCTGTCTCGAAAGCGACTCGCCAGACTCTCGACTCGCTAGACGCGCTAGACTGTTCTTGACGCGCTAGACTATCCATCTGTCGGCGAGATACTGCGCCGGGGAGTCTCTTGCCGTTTGCGGAAGCGCGCACTTACAATACTTAAAGCTGGCACTATACTTGCACTAACAACCTAAGTGACTTTATGGCAGGCAGGCGAGCAACGATTATTTACAACCCCATGTCGGGGCGTCCCGGCCGTCGCGCCGAGCGGGCTCGCGAGATGGCGGGCCTTTTGGGCGAGCGCGGCATAGAGGCGGAGGCTTACGCAACGGCTGCGCCCGATGACGCCACGCGCCTCGCCCGCGAAGCTATCGAGAGAGGCACGGACATCATCATAAGCTACGGCGGCGACGGCACGCTCAACGAGGTGCTTCAGGCGATGATAGGCAGCCGCGCATCGCTCGCTGTATGGGCGGGAGGCACGGCCAATGTGGTCGCAGTCGATCTCGGCATGCCTTCCGGCATTCGCCAGCTTGGCGATGTGATAGCCAGAGGGAAGACCCGCCGCATCTCGGTCGGGATGGCGAGGGCCGAAGACGCTGCCCGAATGGTCGAGAGGTACTTTTTTATGTTTGCCGGAATAGGGCTCGATGCTTCGATCGCTCGAAACGTGAATCTAAGGCTCAAGCGAAGGACCGGCGAGTTTGCGTTCTGGGTAGAGGGGATGAAACATCTGATCACGTGGCGGGCCGAGCCGTTCACAGTCGATGTGGATGGTCAGAAGTATGAGAGCACCTTCACCCTGATAGGCAACGGCAAAGGGTACGGCGGCGGCATATGCATAACGCCCGGCGCGAAGCTTGAAGAGCCGTGGTTTGAGCTTTACATACTTCCGCCGCTGCGGGCCAAGACGGCTTATCTGGGCGAGCTGGTCACCTGCTTGAGGGGCAGGCGCGAGAATTCGCGCGCCAGACTTGTCCGAGGCCGGCATATCAAAGTAAATTCTTCGCGCAAGCCTTTGGTCGAAGTCGACGGAGAGATAATCGGCCCGCTTCCGATGCGGTTCGACGTAGTGCCCGACGCGCTCTCGATAATCGTCCCATAGAACAAAGGAGTATCTAATGATGCGTGCAGTACCGATCTCATTACTTGTTGTTTTTGTTCTGTCCTTCGCCAGTCCCATTACGATACCGGCAGCCGCGCAGTCAGTTGCTGCAAACGGCAAGACGGGCGCTTCATTCGACCCCAGGGCGTTCGACGCTTTGAGGAGCGAAGGCAACGATGCGCTCTACAACCTCGATTACCCGGCGGCGCGTGAGCTGTACGTGCGGATGACTAAGATGGCGCCCGATCATCCGGCGGGTTATGTCTCTCTAGCAAATAACCTGTGGCTGGAAACGCTAAACGCGAGCCGCAGGCTTTCCACGTCCGTTTACACGAGCGGGTCTTTTTACTCGCAGGACGCCGAAGAGGACCAGGTCGATCCGAAACGCGACCGCGAGTTCAACAACCTCATAAAGCATGCCATTACAGTGGCGAAAGCCCGCTATGAGAAAGATTCGAAAGACGTCGAATCGCTCTATTATCACGCGGCGGCCGTAGGGCTGCGCGCGGGGTACAACGTCACCGTCAAGCGCAGCTTTCGCCGCGCAATCGGCGACGCGAACGAATCGATACAGCTTCAAAAGAGGGTCGTCAAGCTCGACCCGAACTACTTCGATGCGTATATGAGCATAGGGCTTTATGAATACGTCATCGACAGCCTGCCCTGGGTGTGGAGGACGCTCGCCCGGCTGGCAGGGCTTACGGGATCGAAGCAGAAAGGGATAGAGCATCTTGAAATGGTAGTCGAGCGCGGCAAGTACGCGGCGGACGATGCGCGGGTGCTGCTTATAGGAATCTATAGCCGCGAGCGACAGCCGGAGAAATCGCTTGAAATCATAAGCCTTCTTGCGCAGAAGTACCCGCGCAATTACCTTTTCGGGCTGGAGCGCGCGGGGATGCTTTACCGCCTGGGCCGCGCCGATGAGGGTGCGCGCGCCTACGCGGACCTGCTCAAAGACGAGCGCATCGCTCAGTCGGCCACGGACCTCGTGAACTATCAGTGGGGCGAGTTCCTGCTGGCGGGTGGCGATTACGCCGCGGCGCTC
>DASTET010000496.1:0-3744 GCA_035709445.1 Blastocatellia bacterium
GGAGGTGTTGAGTGATCCAAAGAGAGAGTAATACCGCCCCGCAGGGGAGATAACCAGGAGGCCGCCTGCGGGGAAGAATCCGAAGCCATGGAGGTGGCAATGTTATGCTGATCAAATTCATGAAACTTTCATCCGCTGCAATATTCCTGACGGTTCTCGTCGTGCTGACCCAGAACGTGAGCGCGCAGAACCCGACACCGGCCCCCCTCGCCAGACCCGACTACAACTACAGCGAGTCGAACGGCTGCACAAGCTGCCATTTCAGCAGAGGGGCTGGAGGCGCTCACATGCCGGAAGCCGTCGGCGTGATATTCGATGACACGACGAAGGCATGGAAGCTGACAGGCGAAGGATGGCGAGCGAGCGCGCACGCGACGTCCAACTACGGGAGCACGCAGAACACATACTGCGCCAAGTGCCACTCGCCGCTTCAGGCCAAGCTCGAATCCAGCTACAGGAACAACAAATTCGAGGACACCGAGCCTATCCCGGACGGGAAGGTGGAGGGCGTCACCTGCGCCGCGTGCCATCCGAGCCACACGAGCGCCGTAGTCCTCGGCCGCAGGCTCGGCATCTACAAGCTCGGGATGGATAAGTCCAAGCCCGAAGCTTATGAAGTGGTCCATCACGGGGATGAGGACAAGCTCTGCCTGAACTGCCACGTGACGCGCCACAACGAAGACAACCCCGCGTTCAGGCTGATGTACAACGTGGGGGTCCGCTGCATCGACTGCCACATGGCGCCGTATGGACCGATGATAGCCAACCCGGAGATCCAGAAGATGGCGCACGACTTCAAGGTCGGGGCCAATCTCCCATACTCCTGCGGCGTGCAGGGGTCGGTAGTAACCTGCCATCCCGGCATGACAAAGGAGGGCACGGAGAGATTCCTTCCCATGCTCAAGGAGCAGCACAAGGACTGGGGCATGGGCAAGAAGAACAAGAAGAAGAATCTGACGCTGGCTTCGTCCGCCGACTACTATTCGCTGTGGCTGGAGATCGAAGCGCAGGTCAAGATGGAGCAAGGCACAAGGTAGGCCCTTTATCGAAGGGGTCGCTTTACGTGAGATTGCTGCCCCGTGGTTACAGAGTGGCTCTTCTTGTACTGGTAGCTGCAAGGAGAGCCACCTCTTGAAACGATGAGCTACCGAGCAATCAAAAAGAAAGGTGGAAAGGAAATGAAACTCTCGATCAATGGAATCAAGAAGCTGGCAATCGTTGCGTTGGCGGTCCCGCTGCTCGCATTGATGATATTGACTTCAAGCACGCCCCAGAGCTTTAGCGCCTCTGCGAACGATATCGCAGCGGTCTATAAGGCCAAGTGCGCAAGCTGCCACGGCGCGGACGGAAGCGGCAACACGCCCGCAGGCAAAAAGACCGGCGCCAAGGATTTCAAGTCGCCCGAGATCAAAGGGCAATCCGACGCCGCGTTGCTCAATGCGATCCTGAAGGGTAAGAACAAGATGCCCGGCTATGAAAAGAGCCTTGGCGCGGACCAGTGCAAGGCGCTTGCAGCCTATTGCCGTTCGCTTATGAAGTAGCCCCCTGTTCTACGCATTCGGTGGGCCGGTTGCGCAAGTGACCGCGTCCGGCTCACTAATTTTATCTTTGCCTCTCGCATTATTCCTGACGGCCACACAGGGAGCGGACCTCCCCTGCAGGGGAAGTTATGAACATACAAAAGCGAATCATAATGCTGGCCGCAGCGCTTCTCTGCTTTGTACTCTGGGCGTCGCATACCCTGACGCCTTCTCTCCGCGCGCACGCCGAGCAGGCCCCTGCTGAAGAGATGACAAGCGCCGACTGCCTCGCCTGCCATAACGACTCTTCCTTGGAGAAAGAGGTCGACGGCAAGAAGCTGAGCATGCACGTCAGCGAAGGCGAGTTCAGCGCCTCCGTCCACGGCTCGCTCGACTGCAAGAGCTGCCACTCGGACGTCAACGCTTACCCGCACGACCCGACGCCGGCAAGAGTGTCCTGCGCCGAGTGCCACACGGAGGCGAGCGAAAAATACGATCACGGGCTCCACGCCAAAGCCGTTCAGAACGGCAGCAGCAACGCCGCAAGCTGTCTCGCGTGCCACGGGAACGCGCACCGCATACTCGCGTCGAGCGACCCGAAATCGAAGACCTCGCGCACGAGCATCGCCCAGACCTGCGGCGCATGCCACGGCGTCAAGTTTGTTATGGAAGGGACAGGGCTCACCTCGCGCCCCTTCCTCGCATACCAGGAGAGCGTGCACGGGCGCGCGGTCACCGAAGGACGCGATCAGGCCGCCGTCTGCACCGACTGTCACAACAGCCACGACATACGCACGGCTGCCGACGCGCAGTCGCCCATCTTCAAATTCAATGTCCCTGCGACCTGCGGCAAGTGCCACAGCGACGTTCAAAAGGAGTTCGCCGAGAGCATACACGGGCAGGCGATAAGCCGGGGCAATTCGCAATCGCCCGTCTGCACCGACTGCCACGGCATACATGCGATCAAGCCTCACATCGATCCCGGCTCCCCGGTCGCAGCGCAGGCGGTCGCGCGCACGACCTGCGCGAAGTGCCACGAAGGGGTCCGGCTCTCGGATGAATTCGGTGTCGAGGGCAAGCGCGTCAGCAGCTATCTCGACAGCTATCACGGGCTGGCTTCACGCCTCGGGTCTACGGTGGTGGCGAACTGCGCGAGCTGTCACGGCGTGCATAATATCCTGCCGTCGACTGATCCGCATTCGACCATAAGCAAGAACAACCTCGTCGAGACCTGCGGCAAGTGCCATCCGGGCGCGAGCGAGAACTTCGCCCTGAGCCAGGTCCATCTCGATTCGGCGAGCGCCGACAGGGCAAGCGTTATAAGCGGGTGGGTGAGGAGCATATACCTGTGGCTTATCATCGGCGTCATAGGGTTCATGCTCGCGCACAACGGGCTGGCGTGGCACAAGAAGGCGAAGGCCGCGCGGATGGCGCCCGACAGGACGATAACGCGGATGAACCTCAACCAGCGAGTCCAGCACTGGCTGCTCCTGTCGAGTTTCACGGTGCTTGTTATAACGGGCTTCGCGCTCGCCTATCCCGATTCGTGGCTCGCTTACGTCCTGGGCTCGAACGAAACGATCCGCAGCGCAGGCCACCGCATCGCCGCGATAGTAATGATAGGGGTCGGGATATACCACGTCTTCTACATGACGATGACCAGAGAAGGACGGCAGGGGCTAAGAGACTTCCTGCCCCGGCTGAAGGACTTTAGAGACCTTGTCCAGACGCTGCTTTATTACACGGGCCGTCGCTCAGACAGGCCGAAGATAGCGCGGTTCGGCTACGGCGAGAAGATAGAATACTGGGCGGTGATCTGGGGAACTATCGTCATGGGGATCACCGGCCTGATGCTCTGGTTCAAGATAGACGCATTCGGGTTCCTGCCGAGATGGATCATCGATGTCGCGCTGGCGGTCCATTTTTACGAAGCTGTGCTGGCGACGCTCGCCATCATCGTGTGGCACTTATATCACGTGATATTCGACCCCGACCTCTACCCGATCAACTGGGCGTTTCTGGACGGTCGAATCTCCGAGAAGCTCTACAGGCGCGAGCACGAGCTGCATTATGAAGAGTTGATTGCTGCCGAAAGCCGTCAGCAACACCAGGCCCCTCCTTCTGGCGAAAACAAGCCCACAGGCGAAAAAGGAAGCGACCTGCTTCCGGCTGGCTCTGCCAGCGATTGAGCAAAGGGGGCCTCCCGGCTGAATCCTCCTCTTAC
>DASTET010000497.1:0-4370 GCA_035709445.1 Blastocatellia bacterium
GGCGGCCCTAACTACGACCGCGCCTACGCTCTCGAAGTTGACTCCCTCGGCTTCGTCTATATCGCCGGTCGCGCTGGCAGCGGTTTCCCTACTACTTCCGGCGTTGTTCAACCTCAATTCGGCGGCGATGTCACTCAAAACCAGGCTTACGGTCAGCAGGACGGTTTCGTCGCCAAGCTCTCTCCCGACGGCTCTCGCCTCATCTGGTCCACCTTCTTCGGCAGCGACGGCCGTGACTTCATCCGCGATATCGACGTTGACTCCTCGGGCAATGTTTACCTCGGCGTCTCCGATGTGACTCGCCCTCACCCTCACATAAGACCCGGCGCTTTCCAGACCACTCTGCGCGGTACCGAGGACGGCGTCGTAGCCAAGTTATCCTCCGATGCCCGCTCTGTCGTCTGGGCCTCCTACTTCGGCGGCAGCGGCGACGACGGCGGCGCTCCCTCGGTCAGAGTCGATTCTTCCGGCAATCTCTTCTACCTTACTAATACCAACTCCTCTAACGCTCCCACTACGGCCAACGCTTACAGAAGAACTTATTCGGGCGGCTGGGATGTTTTGCTCGCCAGAATATCCTCCGACGGCACGTGGCTCGTCTATAGCACTTATCTCGGTGGATCAGCTCTCGAATTCACCGAAACTCACGGACTCGACATTGACTCTTCAGGCAATGCCTATGCCGCCTTCTCTACAAAGTCGGCCAATATCCCCACTACCTCAACGGCATTTCAGAGAACCTACGGCGGATCGGGCGGTAGCGGCACCGGTAATAATACCAACTATCCAGGCGATGCATTTGTAGCAAAGATATCTCCAGACGGAACACAGCTCCTGGCAGGTACTTATCTCGGCGGCAGGTATGGAGAGGGGGCCGAAGGCGTGGCAGTTGACTCGGCTGGCAATGTCTGTATCAGCGGAGCCACCTACTCGGATAACTTCCCGCTCTCGAGCGGCGCTCTTCAGGTGGGGCTCAGAGGCGCTGCCGATCAGTTCGTCGTCAAGCTCTCTTCAAACCTCAGCCAACTGCTCTATTCGAGCTATCTCGGCGGCAGCCGCACAGACCACGGGCGGACGGCTACCATAGACACGAACGGCAATCTCTATGTGGCAGGTGTGACCGACTCGACGAACTTCCCGCTCAACAATCCTCCGCAGTCGTTCTACGGTGGGGGAGTAGATGCGACGCTGACGCGCGTGAGCCTGGCTGGTTGTCAGCCGCTGCTGTCGCAGAGCTCTGAGTCGTTTTCAGCGACGGGCGGTGTGGGCAGCGTCTCGGTCACAGCCGAGACGAGTTGCAGCTGGACGGTTACGGATAATGCGTCGTGGATCACCATCACCTCGTCCAGCTCCGGCTCTGGCTCTGCCACAATCTCCTTCTCCGTCGCTCCTAACTCGGGCGCTGCCCGTACGGGGATTATATCGGTTGCCGGTCTCTCCTTTACGGTCAATCAGGCTGCGGCAACGACCTGCTCATATGCCATCTCCCCAACCAGCCAGTCTCTCACTTCCAGCGGGGGGACATACAGCATACAGGTCACCGCGCCGACAGGCTGTAGCTGGACCACATCGTGTACTGCATCGTGGATCAGCCTGGTAACGACCAACAGCCTCACAAGCGCCGGGGCGGTCACTTACTCCGTTGCCCCAAATACCGGCACAAGCTCACGAACTGGAACGATCACTATAGGCGGGCAAACTCACACTGTAAGCCAGGCAGGCACGTCAACTACGTGCGCATACTCGCTCTCGCCCACAAGCCAGACATTTCCGTCGGCAGGAGGCAGCGGCAGCTTTACCGTGACGACCGGGATTGGGTGTGGCTGGACGGCGACTACAGGAGCACACTGGATCAAGATAGTCTCAGGAGTGTCAGGGAGCGGGAGCGGGACCGTATCTTTTACGGTTTTTGGTAAGAATAATACTACTCTGCGGAAAGGAAGGATTATGGTGGGGGGACGGGCCTTTACTGTGATTCAGCAATGAGCTGACAGGATCGGCCCGCAGCTCAATTGAAGCAACGTATAGTCTGCGCGGACTCGATTGTTCCGCGCAGACTATACGCTATCGCTGCAAGACCGGCGACGCTCAATCGCCGACCGCGCAGCTTCGCAAGTCTTCATACCGGGCATTCTGCGGGTCATCTTCTCTTGAGAGCACAAATCCTCGCCGGACCAGGTATTCCAGGATCAGGTATGCGTTCTCCTCAAGAGTGTTCGATGTTGTATCGAGAATGATCTCTGGATGCAGGGGCGGCTCATAAGCATCATCTATGCCTGTAAAGCCCTTGATCTCTCCCCGGCGAGCTTTGGCATACATACCCTTCACGTCGCGCTCCTCGCATACTTCGAGGGGGGTATTTACGAAGACCTCGATGAATTGCCCTTGCGCCGTCAGGTTACGGACATCGTTGCGGGTTGCGCGATAAGGGCTTACTGCGGCGCATATCGCTATGCCGCCGTGACGAACGATTTCGGATGCTACAAAGCCGATGCGCCTCACGTTGGCATCCCGGTCTTCTCTGCTGAAACCGAGCCCTTTCGATAGATGGGTGCGCACGACATCGCCGTCGAGAAGTGTCACCTGCCGGCCTCTCTCCATCAGCAGGATAGTAAGCATCTCAGCCGTAGCCGATTTGCCCGCGCCGCTCAGACCTGTAAACCAGATGCAGACCCCCTGCCGGTGTCGCGGCGGGTATGCTTCGGCGAGGATTTCGGCCACCTCCGGCCTTGTGAACCAGTCGGGCAGCCTCTTGCCGTTGTTCAGGTATTCCTCGCGCACCTGCGTGCCGGAGATCGAAGCAGTCCGAATACAACTCGGCGCGAGCGATATCTCTTCGTATCTCTCTTCATCAGGCAGGTAGACCATCTCTCGAAAAGGCACGGGACTAACGCCCAGCTCTTCTTTAAACTGTTCGACCATCTCCTGCGCGTCATACGGGCCGTAAAACGCATTTCCGGCCGAGTCGACGCCGGGGCTGGCATGGTCTCGTCCAACAATCAGGTGGTTCGCGCCGTAGTTGCGCCGGATGAGCGCGTGCCATATCGCCTCGCGAGGCCCGGCCAGCCGCATAGCAAGCGGCAGAAGCGAGAGCAGGATGCGGTCCGAATCGTAATAGCGCTGCGCAAGCGCCTTGTATGTACGCACGCGCGTGTAGTGATCGACGTCGCCGGGCTTGGTCAGGCCGACTACAGGATGCAGGAGCAATACCCCATCCACCTCGACAATGGCGCGTTTCGTAAGCTCCTCGTGCGCCCTGTGGAGAGGGTTGCGCGTTTGAAAAGCTACTACATTGGGAGCGCCGAATGATTCGAGCCGGGCACGCGTCTGCGCAGGCGTCAGACGCAGTTCCTGAAAGCCGTAGTGTCGCGGCAGTTGCAAAACCTGAAGGCGCCCTGAGATATTCAGCTTGCCCCAGCGGTGCATCTCCGAGACCAGAGGGTGGCGCAGGTCTTCGGTCCCGAAGGCTTTCCGGGCGACCTCGGCCAGGTTCCATTCGTATATCTCTTCGATCCTCATCACCGCCAGCAGATCGTTTTTGGCATTTCGCAGCGCGATATCGCCGTCGAGGCGAATCGCCGAATCCTTTTCTACGGGCAGGGCCACAGGGATTGGGAAGATATATCCGTTCGCCAGCCGCATCTCATCGAGCACGCGCTGATGGTCTTCCTTCCCCATGAAGCGGTCTAACGGGGAGAAAGCGCCGGTGGCCAATAATTCCAGATCGCATATCGATCTTTCCGAGAGCTGCAAAGAAGGGAGCTGGCTCGCATATGCTTTCATGCTCTCCAGGTCTTCGGGCGGAACCATCAGATCGATCAGCTTCTCCCCGTAAGGGGAGATCAGAGTAGAAGACTTTCCGTTCATTAATTCCTCACTTCAATAAATTTTAATCTCGCTCTCGTTGAGAGCCGGTTTTGTGCAGTTCTGCTCATGGAGCTCTAAGTTAAAACGAAACGGTGCTGCTCATTTCGGAACAGGGGCCGGGTCGAAACGCCCGCCTTCATCTTTGGCGGAGTTATGCGGCTGCGCGATCGGAGATACGATCTCGGCAGAGACGGGCTCGACTGTGAGGCCGGCTTGCTCAGAACCCTCGTCAGTATCGCCGGCCTTACTGTGATCCGCCACTATGCTCCAGGGCTCGAAGGGGAAAAGGTGCTGCACCTTATACAGTTGGCCTTCGATCAGAGCATCGGCTTCAAACCCATCGCCTACGGCCCTTATGTTCCATACATCGATGATCAGCTCTTTATCGTTAAACCGGACGAGTGTGTTCAATAAACACTCCATCTCGGTCTCGATGAGCCAGTGTTGCGTGCCGCTGACTACTGTCATAATCTCAGCAATCTCCGTCGCCTCCGAGCGGAACA
>DASTET010000498.1:0-3508 GCA_035709445.1 Blastocatellia bacterium
TCGAGGCGATTGACTGGTGCTGGCATATGGGAACTCCACAAGTGGCATGTTGTGGAGTCATACCGGCTACCACTTAGACCGGATGGCTTCTACATTATTGCAGACAGATTGAGATTATACCCTGAGGGAAGTATGGTCAAGTTAAAGCCGTAGCGGTGCGAGCATTGGATTACATAATGATCAAGGGTGATTCGAAAATATTGGATGACCAACACGCACTCTGATGAACACAGCCATCTTGAGGCTGAGAAAGCGGCGCAACAAGGTTTCCAGCACTTCTCATCAATCCAGTATTACCTCCCTACTGTCTATTGCGCTGGTCTTGAGCAATGGCCCTCTGCTCAAACTTCCCGCACCAATCCTCGCCGTGAGTCATAGGCCAGAAGCTCTGCTCAACGCCGAAGTATTGCTTTGGGCGAACAGTATCTCTGCTGGTGACGCTCCCCTCCATCATGCTGTGGCGCGATTCGCCCGACCTGTAATCTTCCGACACCGGGTGAAAGGTGGGCGGGTTAAACCGACATTCACCCATTTGCTGTTGACCACCGGGTGATTCCACCACCTGCCAGTACCGGCATCTCGAGCAGGAGATTTCTGGAATGTGCTGCATTTCTATTGTCCTCCTGGAACGATTATAGCAGCAGACCGACATGACCTGAGCCGGAAACCATAACCCTATCTTTCGATAGTCAAATCCATATCGAATGTGAAGCACCTCGCATCCACAGCGTCTCCCTAGACAAACCTGTCTCAACACTTCACAGGATTGGCTTGCTGGAATACCCCTAAAGCTCATTCCCCGGTTAGCCAATGTGATGCGCCGGCTGGCTCGATTCTTGCCCCTGCCATATCAAGACACTCTTCTGAGCTATCATGTCACAGGGCCGCCGAGATTCTTCTCCTTAAAATAATGAGTATTGCCTGCTCGCGATTTAGTTTCAGACCAACTGTCAGGGCTGTTCTCTCTCCATAGCTGCCCGTACCCCCTTCAAGCTCTCCTTAAGCGTGCTCAGTATTCGCGGCTGGGCCATTCGCTTCTTGATAAAGCCTAGCGTGCCTCCGAGCATATCGACCTGCAGCCGGATCCAATAAAGGATCAGAGTATGAGACTGTCCCTGGTTATCGGTGAATGGGATTAACTCTGCCACCGACAGTCCCCCTTCGGTATAGTGGCTCGAATAGATCTGCTTGGAAGCTATAAATACCCGACCGCCTTCCCGATGGATGACGACGTGGACCAGGTTGATGACCGGCTTAAGGGACCCAAACCTCTGCTTGGCCCAGTAAATGAACGATTCCGAGTCAGGGCCTACACCCTCAGGATAGTATTCGAGGTGGGAGTAAAGATGTTTGCAGTGCCCGGCAGATGCGGCCTGTTCGCGGGCAAGAGATACAAACGTATCGTGAACTCCCACTGGCTCGCCCCTATCCACAAGATTGCCCAGCGCCGCCGAGCCCTTCGCCATATAAGTCTGCACCCGCTCGATTAGAAGCTTTTTGTACTCGGCAGTGAGTTGTGCCTTGATCCTGGGCGTGAGCCTCGGGGCCGAACCGGCGACAGACTGAAATTTGGCGATGTCTTCTGCCGAAAGTTTCACATCGGATTTTTGTACCCGGCACTTAGTCAGCGCGTAAAGATCTTTATCATCAATGGTGAGACTGTTAAGACTCTCCAGGCTCGGCGTGGGGCTGAGCCGTCCCGAGGCCATCACGGAGGGGTTTTGATTGAAGGCCGCCAGGCTGCGGTAGGATTCAACAAATGCTTCCGGCTTAGAGTTGACCAAAACTGCGCCAAATGCCCCCATCTGCTTCGAATTCCGGGTAGGCAGTCGGCTGACAATAACCTCATTGCGGGCGAGAGCATGTAGGTCCTCGGCCTTAAGCTTAAGGTCGATCAGGCGTGACTGCACCGGTTCTGTAATCTCAGGGACGACCGAAGTTTCACCCGTCGAGCCGGCGATGCAGCCGAGGAGAATTATTAATAGAACCGAAAACAGGCGTTGCATTTATGTACCCCTTTCGCTCACTCATTTGCTGAAATCCCTAACGCGGCAGCTTGATGAGCAATACTCGTTCCGCGCCTCCCGAATGCAGCCCGCTACAACTGGATAGATAAAATTGTGTATCATCGCGGACCGCGATACTGGTTGGTCGAAGAGCTTTGCCTTCGTTGAGAGGACGAGCGTTGATGCCGAAAAAGCAATCCCGAAGATCAACGGGACAGAGCTTGACGGCCGCTCGCTGACCGTCAATGAAGCGCGTCCGCGTGAGGATCGTTCGAGCAATCGCGGACGTACTTATTTAAAGCGTCCCAGGTATCTAAACGTTACGGCCCGGGTCCTTCAATTCGCCGCCACTTCCGGGTTTGTCAATCTGATCTCCCGAACGTCCTGGCGATGGTTTGGCCGATTCGATCTGAAGCCCTGTAAATGGAGCGCAGAGGCAACAACCCAAAAAGGCGGTAGTTTCCTACCGCGCTCAATCCGGCAGAGGCCATGCATCCGCATTGCGAGCAATCGGGGCTGCCGCCGAATTGACACGGAGTAATCCTGCCTCTTAAATCTGCGGTGATATTCAATGTAGTGCGGGCAAAAATGCACTGCTCGGGAGATTTCGGAGGGTTGAGGTATCCTTTTATGACTGAATCCGGCAGAGTCATCTTCGGAAATTGAGGCCGCAGCTCGGCGAGCCTTGCCAGCACTTCTTCACGCTGACGGGGACTCAGTATCTCCTCTGCGTCAGCGCCGACCTGAGGGGTGAACAAGCTGAACCATATCTGCTTGACCTCAGGTCTGCCGGACCAGAAGTCCAGGAACTCGTAAAAGTACTTCGGGCTACCGGTCATCTGACTGGTGATCGTGCAATGCACTGTGATTTGCTGTCCGACTATACTTTTCAGAATCCGCTCATAAGTTGCAGGAGTTCGCCGCCTGTCATGATCGGGCTGAAGTCCGTCAATTGACACGACCAGGTATAGATTCTTTATTTCACTCCAGGACGCGGGGATCGCGCGAACGGCGCTGGTTACAAGCTGGACTGCTATGCCCATTCTGCTCAACTTCGGCAACAGAATCTCCAACTCCCGGAAACGTACGAGCGGTTCGCCGCCGACGATGGAGATATGTAGAGGACGATGGCGGCGTGCGAGTGCTAGAACGCCGTCTATTAGTTGCTCGCCCTTGAAGTCCGCCAGGGTTCGCAGCGGACCCAGTTGATGAAGGTGTTCAGGCTCGTAAGCGTAGCAACCCGGGCACCGCAGGGGACAGTCGCGGGTGATCTCTATAGATAAGGATGGATAGCGTCCATTTAAGATCCGTCCCCAGGCGCGAAGGGCCTCACTTGTTTTCATGCCGGCCTCTATTTAGTTCTGAAAGTAGTGCGCGCAGGATAGCGAAAATCACAGTTTCACCTTAGCACTCGCAGCTTTAATAGTACAGCGGATACCACCCCGTCAACAGCGGGCCGCTTCATATAACTTTTCGCCCTGGCTGAAACTTATTGCCGGTCC
>DASTET010000499.1:0-2182 GCA_035709445.1 Blastocatellia bacterium
TCTCTTCTCGATTGCTCAACGATCAGAGGCCGGTAGTTTTTGAAGACGGCAACCAGACGCGCGATTTCGTGCATGTGAGCGATATAGTGCAGGCGAATCTGCTCGCGCTCGAAACGGACGCGGCTGATTACCGGGCGCTCAACATCGGCACAGGCCGCCCGTCTTCGATAAATCAGATAGCCAGGCGGCTGGCCGAAGGGCTCGGCAAGCATATCGAGCCTGAGATAGTCGGCAAGTACCGCGAGGGAGACATACGCCACTGCGTCGCAGATATCTCGCGCGCTCGCGCGCTGCTCGGTTATGAGCCGAAGGTCGGGCTTGATGAAGGAATACCGGAGCTTCTCGAATGGGTCCGGCGGCAGGACGCGAGCGACCGTGTGGCCCAGGCCACAGCAGAGCTGGAAGCGCGCCAGCTCGTCAGGTGAGGCTGAAATCGAATGTACATACTGGGACTAACGACATTGGGGGATGCCGCCGCCACGCTCATCCGCGACGGCCAGATAGTGGCCGCAGCCGAAGAAGAGCGTTTCTCGCGCGTCAAGCATCACAGCGGCTTCCCGTTTCAATCCATACAGTATTGCCTCGATGAAGCGGGCATAAAGATGGCCGACGTCGAGCACGTCGCGCTTTACTGGAAGCCGTGGGTGCTTTCTCACAAGGCGCTTCAGGCGGTCCGCTCGCTCGCCATATCGCGCGATATGTTTCGCGCCCGAGTTGACAGGGGAGTTGCGCAGGTGAGCGACAGCTATCTCGGAATGCTCAAGTATCCGAGGCTGATCCGCGAGCGGTTCGGGCCGAGCGATTTCCGCTTCCATTACCTCGAACATCACCTCTGCCACGCGGCGAGCGCCTTTTACGTCTCGCCGTTTGAGACGGCGGCTATATTGACTATGGACGGGACCGGGGAAGAGACGACGACCATGTTCTCGCGCGGCGCGGGGACTCGCATCCATCCGCTCAAACGAATCAAGCTGCCGCATTCGCTCGGCCAGTTCTATTCTACCGTGACCAACTTCCTCGGCTTCGACATGTTTTCGGGCGACGAGTGGAAGATCATGGGGCTCGCCGCATACGGCAAGCCTGAGTACTACGATTTCTTCTCGCGCCGCGTGCTCACCGTAAACGGCGACCACGATTTTCATCTCAACATCCGCGCGCTCGATCATCACCTGGCAAAGCGCTACATCTTCAGCGACGAAGCCATAGAGGCGCTCGGCCCGCCGCGACGGCCTGATGAAGAGATAACCGAGCGGCACCAGAATATCGCCGCAAGCGCGCAGCGAGTGCTCGAAGATACGGTGCTCCATCTGCTGGGCGGGCTGTACGAGCAGACGCGCGAAGAGAACCTGTGCCTTGCGGGCGGGGTGGCCTTCAACTCGGTTATGAACGGGCGCATCATGCAGGAGACGCCTTTCAAACGGTTCTTCGTTCAGCCTGCCGCAGGCGACGCGGGCTGCTCGCTGGGCGCGGCCTTTCTGGTCTATCACCGAATAAGAAAACAGCCTCGCTGTTATCTTATGGAGCACGCTTATCTCGGCCCGGGTTTTGCCTCCGAAGAGTGCGCCGCCGCACTGCGTGAAGCGAACCTTTCATTCGAGACTTTGCCGGATGACGAGATGCTCCCGCGCGTGGCCGGGATGATAGCGGGCGGAGCGATCATCGGATGGTTTCAGGGGCGGATGGAGTTCGGGCCTCGCGCGCTCGGCAACCGCAGCTTTCTTGCCGACCCTCGCCGCGCCGACATGCGCGAGCTTCTAAACAGGAAGGTGAAGCTCAGGGAATGGTTTCGCCCGCTCGCGCCTTCGATGCTCGAAGAGGTCAGCGATGACCTTTTCGGCAAGCCCCATTACGATCCTTTCATGATAACGGTCCTGAGCGTCCGCGAGGACCGGCGCGAGCGCATCCCCGCCGTGGTGCATGTCGACGGGACCGCGCGGCCTCAAACCGTGTGCCGCCGCACCAACCCGCGTTACTGGCGGCTCATACGCGAATTTGAAAAGATAACGGGCGTGCCGATGCTGCTCAACACGTCGTTCAACATTCAGGAGCCTATAGTCTGCGCACCCCGCGACGCCATAAAGACCTTTCAGGCGGCGAGCTTTGACGCGCTGGTCCTCGAAGACCACCTCGTACTAAAAGTCTAGCGAGTCAGGAACAGTCTGGCGGGTCTGGCGAGTCTGGC
>DASTET010000500.1:0-2902 GCA_035709445.1 Blastocatellia bacterium
CGTTCTTCTGCGTTGATCTGCGGCGAGACCATTCACTTGATGACGATGTTTACGAGCTTGCGAGGGACGACGATCACCTTCGCCACGCTCCGGCCCGCAGCCGCCGCCTGCACCTTCTCGTCGGCGAGCGCAGCCTCTCTCAGGTCGCTCTCGCTCGCATCGGGGCTTGCATAGATGCGGCTTCGCAGCTTGCCGTTGACCTGCACGGCCACTTCGATCTCCTCTTCGCGCGCAAGCTCGGCGCTGAACGAAGGCCACTCGGCCCTGGCCAGGCTTCCCGCATGCCCGAAGCTCTCCCACATCTCTTCGGCGATGTGCGGCGTGAACGGGGCGAGCATCCTTATCAACGCCTCGAAGGCTTCCCGTGCTATCTCAAGATCAGGATAGGTCGGGCCGCCGTTTTTCTCTACCGCCTGATCGAACAGGTATATCTCGTTTGTAAGCTCCATAAGCGACGAGATGCAGGTGTTGAGCCGCAGCCGCTCTTCGAAGTTCTCCGTGATTGCGCGTATCACCTGGTGGGTGCGACGGCGAAGCCGGGCTTGATAATCGTCCATCTCCCCGGTTTCATACGAAGCGGCCTTCTCGATATTCATATTCGCAATCTCGCCGCGCCACCTGTAGGCGACGCGCCAGACGCGCTGCAAATATCGGGCTGCTCCTTCAAACCCCGTGTCTGACCACTCCTTGTCTTTTTCGGGCGGCCCGGCAAAGAGCACGAACAGGCGAAGCGCGTCCGCACCGTGGATATTAATCATCTCGATGGGGTCGACGGCGTTCTTTTTCGACTTCGACATCTTCTCTATGCGCCCGACAGTGACCTCGCTCCCGCAGATCGTGCAGGTCTTCTCCTCCGTCACCTGCTCGGGAAAGAGCCACTGGTGATTCGGGCACCAGAAAGTCTCCTTGATGACCATCCCCTGCGTAAGCAGCCGCGCGATCGGCTCGTCGAATCCTACAAGCCCCATATCGCGCATGACCTTGTTCCAGTACCGCGTATAGATCAGGTGCAGCACGGCGTGCTCGATCCCGCCTATGTACTGATCGACGGGCATCCAGTAGGCGACCTTTTCAGGGTCGAACGGCTGCCGGTCATTATGCGGATCGCAGTAGCGGAAGTAATACCAGTTCGAATCGACGAACGTGTCCATCGTGTCGGTATCGCGCCTCGCCGCGCCACGGCATTTCGGGCACTCGACGTTTACGAACTCGGGGACGTGATCGAGCGGCGAGCCGCCTTCGACCTTGAGGTTTACGCCCTTCGGCAACACGACCGGAAGCTCGTCGTCGGGCACAGGCAGGATGCCGCACCGCTCGCAATGGATCATAGGGACGGGCGTCCCCCAGTACCGTTGGCGCGAGATGCCCCAGTCGCGCAGCTTGTACGTCGTAGCGCCTTTGCCGAACCCGTGTGTCTCGGCATACTCGGTCATCAACCGGTTCGCCTCTTCGGACGGAAGCCCGCTCCACTCGCCTGTGTTGACGGTGACGGTCCACGACTCGTCAGCCGTTTCCATATCTTCAGGCGCGATCTCGCGCCCGTCTTCGGTCAGCTTGATCTGGCGGAACGGCAGGTTGTACTTGCGCGAGAACTCGAAGTCGCGCTCATCGCCTGCGGGCACGGCCATGATCGCGCCCGTGCCGTATTCCATCAGCACGAAGTTGGCTATCCATATAGGCAGCCTCTCGCGGTTGAAAGGGTTGACCGCGTAACCGCCGGTAAAGATGCCCTTCTTCTCCAGCTCTTCGATAGTCACGCCGCCGCGTTTTTCCATCTTGAGCATTTCGGCAAACGCGAGCACCTCGTCGCGCTGCGGCTTGCCTTCGACTACTTTCGCGAGCAGCGGGTGCTCAGGCGCGAGTATGATCGCGTTCGAGCCGAAGATCGTGTCGATGCGTGTAGTAAAGACCGTGATCGAGTCTGCGGTATCGGCCACCTCAAAGCGGACCTCGGCCCCGTGGCTTCGGCCTATCCAGTTGCGCTGCATGGTGATGACCCGCTCGGGCCAGCGGCCTTCGAGCTGGTCGAGCCCTTCGAGCAACTGGTCCGCATAATCGGTTATGCGCGCGAACCACTGCATGAGCTCTTTTTGTACGACCTGCGCGCCGCACCGCCAGCAGACGCCGCCCGACGCCTGCTCGTTCGACAGCGATATGTCTTCTTTCGGGCACCAGTTGACCGGCGCGAGCTTGCGATAGAGCATTCCGCGTTCCCACATACGAATAAAGAACCACTGGTTCCACCTGTAGTATTCGGGATCGCATGTGGCGACCTCGCGCGACCAGTCGTAGCCAATCCCCATGCGCTGGAACTGCCATTTCATGTAGGCAATCGCATCGCGGGTAAACTTTTCCGGGTCGGTCCCGTCCTTTATGGCCGCAGTCTCGGCGGGCTGACCGAAGGCGTCCCACCCGAACGGATGAAGCACGTTGAACCCGCGCAGGCGCTTGTACCAGGCGAGCGCGTCGCCTATGGCGAAGTTCGAGACGTGGCCTATGTGCGCGCGGCCCGAAGTGTAAGCGAGCATCTCAAGGCAGTAGAATTTTTCGCGGCCCGACTCTTCGCGGACTTCGAAGATCTTCTCTTCGGCCCATCGACGCTGCCATTTTTGTTCTATCTCTTGCGGAAAATATTTCTCTTTCATGCTATCTCGGAATCATGCTGCAGGCTGACATTTCTTATCTGCTCAGGTTTTACCCAATCGGCGATACGTGGCGAAGTTCCGGTTTCATCTACGAACTCGATCATGTACGCTTCTTCCGGGTGGTCGAACACTTCGACGACCGCCCCCCTGTCTCCCTTCTTTACGCCGTGCTCAGGCAAGTCTTCCAGCAATTCAACAAGGTCGAGCAGTTGTGCTTTTCTCGTTTGAATCATAATGACCTCTCAAACCACGTAACA
>DASTET010000501.1:0-4368 GCA_035709445.1 Blastocatellia bacterium
AGGTCGCTTGTTGTAAACGTGGCGATGACAAATAAGCCCGATCTGTACAAGCTGACAGAGGTGCAGTTCGCAGGAAGCAGCAAGGCGCACCTGGTCCCTGACAAGTAGCCAAAAGCTACTACACCGCAAAAATGTCAGAGCGCATGCGGCGGCGCGAGTCCCGCCTGCGCTCTTGGACTTCAGGCAAGGCCCGCTCGTTGTGACCGGGGTCACAACCTGAAGTGATACCGGTCATAGCTACGGGGCCGTCACAACTCCTATAGTGGGGGCGCAGGCAATACAACCTGCCATTTCACTTCGAGAGGTCTGAAGGGCCGCCGGGAGCGGCCCGGGAGGTAATACTATGAAACGTTCAAGCATCGCATTTTTGGTATTGGGCGCGGCAATCATCGCCGGAAGCGCGATCGCGCTCCGGGCAGAGGCGCGCGTTTATGAGAACGAGAGGGCCGTGGTCGTATTCAATGAAAAGGTCAAGCTCCTTGATGTCTTCCTTTACGGGCAGTACCTTTTCATACACGACGATACGAAGATGGCCGAAGGCCAGCCCTGCCTTTATGTCTATCAACAAAACAAGGGGGAGCAAGACAGGCTTATCGTCTCGTTCCACTGCATTCCGGTCGTCAGAAAGAAAGTCGACAGCTTCCGCGTGATCGTCACCAGCAGGAACACCCCGTATGACGTGAACGAGATCGAAGAGATTCAGTTCCCCGGTTCCGAGAAGGCGCATCAGGTCCCGCTGCCGGGCGCGAAGCACTGATCGCCTTCAACAAGCGGGTAGAGCTATGGGCTCAGCTCAAGGACTAGAGATAATACAGAGCTGCTTCAAGTGCGAGATGCGGGCAGACCGGCTGTTTTGCGACCTGCCGCCGCAGACCCTCAAGGCGCTTGATCGTGTGAAGTATTCGAGCCTGTATTCGAGGGGATCGGTCCTGTTCGTCGAGGGCCAGCCGCCTAGCGGGGTCTTTGTGCTCTGCACGGGCCGCGCGAAGCTGACGACGCGGCTGGCCGACGGGAGGCCGCGCATATTGCGTGTGGCCGAGACGGGCGAGGTGCTCGGTCTGAGCGCCACGGTTGCCAGTAAGCCTTATGAAGCGACCGCGGAGATTCTCGATATCTGCCAGGTGAATTTCATCAAGCGGGAAGACTTCATAAGCTTCCTTAGCGATCACAGCCAGGCGTGTTTGAGGGTAGCCGAGCAATTGAGCAACGACCTGCACACAGCTTACCAGCGGGTGCGCTCGCTTATGACCCCACACACCGCAGGCGAGAAGCTCTGCCGGCTGCTTTCGGACTGGGCAGTCGATAGCGGCGAAAAGACCGGTGAGGGGATATACCTGAAGCTGTTGCTCACACAGGAAGAGATCGCACAGTTGATCGGCACCTCGCGCGAGACGGTGACCCGGCTTCTCGGCGATCTCAAAAACAAGAAGATCATTCGCCTCAAGGGGTCGAACATGTTCATTCAAGACAGGCGGGCGCTTGAGGCATTGGCTGCGTCCTGATCGTCACAGCCGGACCCTTCAAATCCGGCTGTGACGCCTATCACCGTGATGGGTGACCGGGGTCATAGATTTTCGATCCTCTCTGAAATTAGAATCCAGCGTGTAATGAGGTCATAAAGCAAAAGAGAGCTAGGGTAGCCCGATGCGGACCGGGCCGGGTTTGCAGATAGATTAAGAGGCCGCAAGCCCGGCCCTTCCCAACAGGCTGTTAACCAAGAAAGGAGAATGGCTATTATGGATACCGGAACTGCGATGGCCCCGCAAAAGAGCCTTCGAAAGAGGATGTTTAATGATCCGTTCCGCCTGTTTGAGAACAGACTGGCCCGTCTGTTCGAAGAGCCGTATGGTACGTTTATGCCGTTCGCGCCGGTAGAAGAAGCGCTTCCGCTCAATGCCTGGGTTCCGCCCTGCGATATTTATGAGACGGAGAAAGAGATCGTAATCAAGCTGGAGATCCCTGAAGTCAAGAAAGAGAACGTATTCGTCAGCATTGAAGAGAACGTGTTGACCATTCGCGGCGAGCGAAGATTCGAAGAGGAGACGAAGAAGGAGAATTTTCATCGCCTGGAGCGTAACTACGGCGAATTCCTTCGCACGTTTACGCTGCCCCCCTTCATCGAATTGAACAAGATCGCTGCGGAGTTCAAGGACGGCCTCCTTTATCTCCATCTCCCGAAGCGGGAGGAAGCAAGACCAAAGCAAATCGAAGTGAAAGTGAAGTGAGTCAGGAGCGTAGTCCGGTTGCGCCATCGGCGTAATCGTGCTTGCTCTTACAGCCGTGGGCGAACGGGGAACGCTCGCGGCTGTTTTTTTATGCACAATACGGAAAAAAACCCGGAGGACGCAGAGGGCCAATTATTCCTCTGCGTTCTTCTGCGGTAAGTCTGAAGAATAATCCTCCCGAGAGGTTCAGGCCCGCTAATTGCACACATCACAATCGAGTTGTTTTTTTGGCAAAATTACGCAGCTCAGGTTTTTAGAGAGGAAACAATACTCACAGTGATAGAGAGTACGGCTGGTGTCTTGAAACCGAAAGATGATAGCGAAACCTATCTGCGGCTCCATGTCGCCATACGCGGAGCGGTGCAGGGCGTGGGGTTTCGCCCGTTTATATACCGACTCGCCACGGGGCTCGGCCTCAAAGGATGGGTGAACAACTCTTCTCAAGGCGTCTTCATAGATGTCGAAGGGGCGCGCGAGAACCTCGAATCCTTCCTGCTCCGCATCGAGCAGGAGAAGCCGCCGCGCTCTTTTGTTCAAAGCCTCGAATCATCCTTCCTCGATCCGTCCGGCTATAAGACTTTCGAGATACGCGCAAGCGACACCGCAGGCAACAAGACAGCCTTCGTGCTGCCCGATATAGCGTCCTGCAAAGAATGTCTCGGCGAAGTGCTCGACCCGGAAAACAGGCGCTATCTCTACCCTTTTACCAACTGTACCAACTGCGGCCCGAGGTTTACGATCATAGAGGCGCTGCCTTATGACAGGCCCAACACTACCATGAGCGGCTTCCCGATGTGCGATGCCTGTCTTGCCGAATACGAGAACCCCCTGAGCCGCCGCTTTCACGCGCAGCCCAATGCGTGCCCCGCGTGCGGCCCTCATATCGAGCTGTGGGACAGGGCCGGGGCGGTGCTCTCATCACGTGACTCCGCGCTCGCCGAGGCGGCAAAGGCGATCGGTCGAGGAGAGATAGTTGCGGTCAAGGGGCTCGGCGGGTTTCACCTGATGGTCGATGCGGGCAGCGACGAAGCGGTCCGAAGGCTTCGCAGTCGCAAGCGGCGCGAAGAGAAACCCTTCGCGCTGATGTGCCCCGACCTGGACGCGATCAAAGCGATAGCCGAGGTGAGCGAGCTTGAGCACAGGCTGCTCGCTTCTCCCGAAGCGCCCGTAGTGCTGCTTCGCCGCCTCAAGCAAGAATCCTTGATCTCTCTGCTCGTCGCGCCGGGAAACCCTTACCTCGGCGTCATGATGGCTTACACGCCGCTGCATTACCTTTTGATGAAACTGGTCGGCTCTCCCGTTGTGGCGACGAGCGGCAATCTTTCGGATGAGCCTATCTGCACGGACGAATATGAAGCGCTCGACAGGCTGGGCCAGATAGCCGACCTGTTTCTCGTTCACAACCGGCCCATCGCGCGTCACGTCGATGATTCGGTAGTCCGCGTCATAATGGGACGCGAGCTTGTGCTCAGGCGCGCTCGCGGCTACGCGCCGCTGCCTATTCACATCGGCCAGCCGTCGCCGCCGGTGCTTGCGGTCGGGGCGCATCTAAAGAACTCCATTGCGGCCTCAGTCGACAGTGACGTCTTTCTATCTCAGCATATCGGCGATCTTGAGACGGCTGAAGCATTCAGCGCATTTCAAGGGGTGATCAGCAGCTTCGAGCGTCTCTATGAGCTTCACCCTTCCGGCGTCGCCTGCGACGAGCATCCCGGCTATCTCTCGACGCAGTTCGCCGAGAAGTCGGAGCTGCCGGTCATAAGGGTCCAGCACCACTATGCCCACGTGCTATCGTGCATGGCGGAAAACGGGCTCCAGGAGCCGGCTCTGGGGATTGCCTGGGACGGGACCGGGCTGGGCGCGGACGGCACAATCTGGGGCGGCGAATTCCTGCGAATCCCTCCAAAGCCGCTGGTCAGGCCCCTGACCTGCCCCCCGGAAGACGACCCGCCGCCGTTTCAAAGGGTCGCGCACCTTCGCACGTTCCGGCTGCCGGGCGGCGAAAAGGCCGTCCGCGAGCCGAGGCGCTCGGCCATCGGATTGCTCTACGAGATGTTCGGTGACGAGGTCTTCGATATGAAGCACCTGGCGCCGGTCGCAGCCTTTTCCGATCAGGAGGCGACCGTCATAAAGGCGATGCTCG
>DASTET010000502.1:0-8309 GCA_035709445.1 Blastocatellia bacterium
AAGATGATCCGGAGGCAAAGATATCTCGCCGCCACGCCCGTATAGTCAACCATAACGGCCAGTATTTCATCGAAGACCTCGGCTCGACCAACGGCACCTTCGTCAACCGTGGCCGCAGGCTGCTGCCCGGCAAACGGCATATGCTCCAGAACGGCGATGAGGTCATCGTGGGCAAGACTTTTTTGAAGTTCCAGGTGCTCAGATAGGTAGAAGGACGGCGATAGCTTTGCGCCGCTCGGTGCGAATACGATGTGTGCTTTCAGTAACCACGCCCGATCTGATTTAAGATGATCGAGCAACTCTATTTTCGTATTTTATGTTCTGTCCTGAATGCGGCACTCAGGTGCAGCCGGGAGATCCATTTTGCGGGGAGTGTGGAGCCAGGCAGGACCCTTTGCCTGTGCCGCCTCCGCCCGTCGTAGTAGAGGCGCGCAGAAGACGCGACGAGGATAGTATGCCCGAGTCGAAGAAACCGAGAAAATCGCCCACCCACCAGCTTGAGCCGGGCACGCTGCTGCTTGACAGGTACTCGATCATCAAACGTGTCGGCGGCGGCGGCATGGGATCGGTCTATCAGGCGCGCGATAAACGCCTCGCCGACCGGCTTTGCGCCGTCAAAGAGATGATCGAGCTTTTCGCCGATCAGAACCAGCGCGCGAAGGCGGTCGAGGATTTCAAGCGAGAGGCCGAAGTGCTGGCGCAGCTCGAACACCCGTCGATCCCCACGGTCTTCGACTATTTCATAGAAGGCGGTCGCTACTACCTCGTGATGAGATGGATAGGCGGGGGCGACCTCGCCGAGCAGATGCGGCTCAGAGGCGGCACCGT
The DNA here is from genome assembly GCA_035709445.1 of Blastocatellia bacterium. Lineage (GTDB taxonomy): Bacteria > Acidobacteriota > Blastocatellia > UBA7656 > UBA7656 > DASTET01. The sequence continues at coordinate 829 of DASTET010000502.1, forward strand.
AGATGAGCTCACCGTGGTCAAATGGGCAGTGCAGATAGGCGACGTGCTCCACTATATACACTCGCAGACGCCGCCTATAATCTACCGCGACCTCAAGCCCGCCAATCTCATGCTGGATGATCGAAGCGGGCGGGTGATGCTCGTAGATTTCGGGATAGCCCGCATCGTGCGCCCTACGGAAAAAGGCGTGACCGCCATCGGCACCATGGGCTATGCCCCGCCCGAGCTTTTTGCGGGCAAAGTCGAACCGCGCTCGGACATATATTCGCTTGGCGCGACGATGTTTCATATGCTCACGGGGTCAGACCCGCAGGACAACCCGCTGCTGATCTTCGATTTCAGCAAGAACCCGCGCCCCTGCCAGATCAATCCGGCGATAACGCCTGAGATGGAGCAGATACTTATAAAAGCGGTCGCCCATAAGCCGGAAGACCGCCACGGTTCGGCGCTCGATTTTATGCGCGCGCTCGAAGACCACTACATGCATCTCGAAGGACGGGCCGCCGCGCCCGGCCTGAGGGAGAGGAGCTCACGCCCGTCGATTTCGTCGTATCCGTCCGCGCCCGTCAGCTCTCCGGTCTCCGCCCCCGAGCCTGTCGCCCCGTCTTCGCGCCCGTCATTATCGTCATACCCGCCTGCCGCCCCGACCGGGCAGCCTGCCTCTTCGAGCGGCCCGGCTCTCGACTGGGTCTTCTGCGGCCATTGCGGAGAGAAGATAGGCGCTGACGATGTCTATTGCGCTCATTGCGGCCACCGCCAGCCTATTGCAGGCGGCGCAGCGCCCGCACAACCCGCCTACACGCCCGGACGAATTACCGCCCAGCTTATCGTCGTCGGCACCTCTGACATGGTCAAGCCTTTCACCATAGATAAAGAGAGCGTCCTGATCGGTCGCACCGACCCCCACACGGGTATATTCCCTGAGATTGACCTCACCATGCACGACCCGGAGACGAAAGTCTCCCGCCGACACGCGAGAATATATCGGCAGGGAGAGCAGTTCCTTATAGAAGATCTTGGCTCCGTCAACGGCACGATCATAAACTCGGTGAGCGGCGGCTCGATCCGGCTCAACACGAAATCACCACGAGTGCTCGCGGCAGGCGACGAGCTCAAGGTCGGCAGCACCACTCTGAAATTCATGGTGGCGCCACTTTGAAATTCCTGTACGTGTGAGTTAATCTAGTTCCTCCGGTTCGGAGCAAAAGTGCAATTTAATGTCGGCAGATGTTGATCAAAGATTTTGTCCGTATTGTGGAAAGCCTCTAAGCCAAAGAGCAAGGTTCTGTCCATCGTGCGGCAAGGCTTCAATCCAGCGCCAGCGGTCGACAGGCGTGATGGTTGAAGAGAAGGCTCAGCCGACAAAACCCGAAACGGCGGACCCGTATCGCACGCTGACCACGGCCCGGCCCGGCGAGGCCACTCGCCCTCTGGGCCGCGCGCGAGTGGCGCGCTCAGACAATGGCTCGGCCGATGCAGGGCTGGCTCCGGGCAGCACGCGCAGGTATGCTCCGCCCACACACTCGCTCGTGGGCGCGTTCGAGCAGGCCGGTTTCGGCCTCCGCTACGGAGCCTGGATGTTCGATTTCCTGATCTCGCTGATCGCTATCATGACGTTCACCTTTGTTGTGACTGCTGTCAGCCGCAGATCGGTCGTCGGCGAGTATAGCGATCTTGTGATCGTAACAACGCTGACGCTGGTTTTGTTCGTTCTGAATTTCGTCGTGCTGGCAGGCTCGAACGGTCAAAGCGCCGGGATGCGGATACTGGGCATCCGCATAGTGCGCGTAGATGGCCGCCCGTTCGGAATCAAGGATGCGGCTGTGCGCCACCTTGTGGGTTACCCGCTTTCGATGGCAGGGTTCTTTCTCGGTTTTCTGTGGATGTTATGGGACCCGCGCCAGCAGGGCTGGCACGATAAGCTGGCCCGCACGATAGTTGTGATGTCAAGATGATCTCAGATTTGAGATTAGAAACGGCTATGTCTACTTTCATCGTCAGACCAAAAGATTATGAGCCGTCAGTCGTCAAGCTGGACAGGTTGCGGCTGACCATAGGGCGCTCCTCACGCAACGATATATGCCTGGGCGATCCTTTTGCCTCGCGGCTGCATGCGGAGCTGCGCCGCGAAGGCGATCAGGTGCTGCTCGTCGATAACGGGAGCGCGAACGGCACTTATCTGAACGGCCAGCGCGTAACGGGCGCCATCAAGCTTGAGATAGGCGACCTGATCCGCATAGGCGAGACCGAGATCGAGTATGCCTCGGGCGATCAATCGATGCTGTCGGGCGCGACCGTCTTTCTTTCGGGCCCGGCGGCGGCGCAGCTTCCCGCGGACACCATTACCACTCCCATCTCGTCTCGCTCGACCTCCGACCTCATATCCTCCATACAGTCGGAGATAATCTCAGGCGAGCTGCGGAGGCCTTCGGGCGCGCAGCCCGCTCGCGCGCCCGAGATGCCGATGCCTGGCCGCGACCTGTTGAGCATAGTCTCGCAGGTCGGCATCGCCCTGCTCCCGCGCACGTCGCTCGAAGACACGCTGAAGATGACCATCGATCTGGTCTTTCAAGCGATTCCCGCCGAGCGCGGCTTTTTGTTCCTCAAGGAAGGCGACGACCTCACCTGTAAGATCGCGCGCGGCGCGAGCCGGGACGTGCTGTCGCACGCGTCACAGGTCCAGATAAGCCGCTCCATAACCAACCGCGTGCTGAGCTCGCGCGAGAGTGTGCTCACGTCCGACGCGATGCAGGACCCGCGATTTCAGTCGCAGAATTCTGTAGTGCTCTCGCAGATACGCTCGGTCATGGCCGTCCCGCTCGCCTCGGGCGAAGAGACCTTCGGCATGATCTATGTCGATAACCCTTTCCACAACCGGTTCCAGGAAGAAGACCTCAAGGTGCTCACGACCATCGCTTCGGTAGCCTCGATCAAGATCGAGCACGAGCGGCTTCTCGAAGAGCGGCTCGAAAAGCGAAGGATGGAAGAAGAGCTGAAGGTCGCCTCCGAGATTCAGATGCGGTTGCAGCCGGTCGCGCCTCCGAAGATAAGCGGGTGGGACATGACTGGCGTAAGCTTCCCCTGCCGCGAGATAGGCGGAGATTATTACGATTTCATCCAGCGCAAGCGCGACAACCGGCTCGTCATAGCCGTGGGCGATGTTTCGGGGAAGGGGACCGGGGCGGCGCTTCTTATGTCGTCGCTTCACGCCGCCGTTCGCGCGCAATCGCAAGCGCGCACATCTATATCGGAAGTGATGGGCGAGGTCAATCACTATATCTACGAGAACTCGCCGCCCAATAAGTATCTCACGCTCTTTTACGGCGCGCTCGATCCTGAAACGGGGACGCTCACATACTCTAACGGGGGGCATAACCCGCCGATCCTCGTGCGCCGGTCGGGCGAGGTCATAATGCTCGACAAGGGGGGCCTTCCAGTAGGGCTCATGCAATCGGCCGAGTATTGCGAAGATTCGATTGAGTTCCAACCGGGCGATGCGCTCGTCATCTACAGCGACGGCATCACCGAATCGGTCAACGACCGCGACGAGGAGTTTGGCGAAGAGAAGCTCATCGAAGTGCTGCGCAATAATCTCCACCGCTCGGCTTCGGGCATACGCGACCGCATAGACGAGGCGCTGTCGCGGTTCGTCGGCACTACCCCGCCGGTCGATGATATGACGCTGATGATTATCAAGCGCAACGCCTGATAAAAAGGTCGAGTCCGGGGCGGTCAGGGCTTTATGACCGCCTCGACAAGCTCTACGCGCTCGCGCGGAGTCTCGCCGTCGCGGGCGACCTTCTCTATGCGTTCGAGGGTATCAAACCCGTCCACGACTTTTCCGAACACAGAGTATTTCCGGTCGAGGTGCGGGGCGGGTCCAAGCACGATAAAGAACGAGGTTTGGGCCGAGTCCGGATCATCGCCCCGCGCCATAGAGAGGACCCCCCGGGTGTGGAGCACCTGCGAGAACTCCCCTTTAAGCCGCCTCACCCAGCGATCTGCCGGATGCGGCGCATTTTCCGCGCGGGTCCCCCCTGCACCGCCCTGCACTACGAAGCCCGGAATCAGACGATGAAACGCCGTCCGGTCGTACCACCCGGTCTGGACAAGCCTCAGGAAGTTTCGCACGTGCTCGGGCGCAATATCAGGCTCCATGGTCACGGTGATATCGCCGAGGCTTGTGCGCAGCAACACGTCTTTTCTTAACTGGTCGACGGGCGCGTCTTTAAACGGCTCGACATCTTCGGGCTCGGCCTTTATCTCGGCTTCGGGCTTCGACGGCTGAGCGTCTCTCTTTTTTTGCTGTGCAAGGATGAGGCTTTCGGAGCAAAGCAAGAGCGACACAATAAATAGTATAGATAATTTCGATACACCGCTGGTGAAAGGCATACGAACGCTCCCGGCGATTGATTATCAAGACTCAATCAAATTAATGGCATAACTCTTCGGTGTCAAACACCGGAACGGGCGACGAATTGCTCTCGTATGGTCTTGCATCTATAATCGCGAGAGAGCGGCGGGGACAACTTTCTGGCCCTCCTCTTCTTCTCAGATTCAGGAATGCTATGGCGACGGCTGCGCTGATAAACCATGATCTTCATCTCATCCCGCTGGCGGATGCCGATCCGGCAGAGATGGAATCGCTCTTCGATGAGCAGTGTGATGAATGGGCGACGCTGCTTCGATGGGACTATACGGGGCCGAGCCAGCTTATACGCGAGGTGGCTCGCCGCAAAGAGCTATCAGGGTTTGCCGTCACGACGGGGAGCCGGGTAATCGGGTTCTGCTTCTACATAATCGAATCGGACCGATGTTCGATAGGCGACATTTACGTATCCAGGATGTGGCGAGGTCTGGGGGCCGACCGGAAGATGGCCGCCGCGATACTCCAAAATCTCGACCGCCTCCCCCGTCTGCGCCGCATCGAGAGCCAGTCGGTAAGCGTCGGCAACTATGACGGAGACGCATTCTTTCTCGATCGGGGGTTCGAGAGGTTCGACCGCCATTACATGATGATCGACCTGGCCGGGGCGGCGGGAAGCGAGCCGCCATCGGGCGATGTGCGAAAACCCGGCGGCCCGGTTTTAGACATTGCGCTGAGGTCGTGGAGGGACGATGATTTCGGGGCCGCCGCCCGCATAATTCACCGCTCGTATCGCGGCGAGCACGACAGCCGGATAAATAGCCAGTACCGCACCGAAGAAGGATGCGCAGAGCTTCTCTCTATACTCACCGAGCATATATGGTGCGGCGAGTTTCTGCCTCAGGTGACGCAGATCGCAGTCGACCGCGCGACCGGGAAGCCCGCAGGGGTGCTCGTCGCTTCGAGGATAGCAGACGGCGCGGGGCACATAGGCCAGATCTCGATTCTTCCGTCCTACCAGGGCGCAGGCATAGGTCGCCGCATGATAGGCGCTTCGCTCAGAGGGTTCGAGCGTCTGGGGTTTGAGACCGCCTCGCTTGCGGTCACCGGCGCCAACGCGAGCGCTTTTCATCTTTATCGCTCGTGCGGTTTTCGTGTCGTCCACACATTTCCCGTCTTCTACCGCGAGCGCAAATAAGTCTCAGACAGATCCCTCCTGTTAATCCTGTCGATTTCAGGTCGGGAACTGAATGCGGGCGATCTTTTCGGCCATGTCGTGTCCCGCGCAGAAGCCGAGCTCGATAGCGGCGATGCGGCTCGTTCGCACTCGCAGGACATTGACCTCTCCCTGCGGCTCGCCGTCGGCGAATGCATGGATCGGTCGCTTCTCGCGGTTGAGCGTCTGTAACTCTATGTGAGAGTCTTGCGAGAGAATAACCGATTTCCAGTTTGGGGGCTGCATCACGTTCGAGCCGACGAGTATCATCGCGGGCGTCCCCATAAGCAGAGGGGTCGCGCCCATCGAGCGCGCGTAAGCGGTCGAGCCCGCCGCCGTCGCCACAAGCGCGCCGTCGGCCACGAGCTTGGGTATGCGCACCTGCCCGTTGACGGAGACCTCTACCCATGCGGTCTGACTGGTTGCGCGCTCGACCCAGGCGTCGGAGAAAGCGAGCGCGCTTTTGACTTCGCCTTCCGGGCTTTCGCACTCGACGTAGAGCAGCGGCAACTGTCTGAGTATCAGGTCCTCGGATGGGAATCGCTCGTCAGGCAAGTCCATCCTGTCGTTGAGCAGGAATCCTAGATGCCCGGCGTTGATACCGAAGAGGGGCAGCCGCGAGCGCCAGTATTTGCGGATGGCCTGTAACATCGTGCCGTCCCCGCCTATGACCAGTATGCAGTTCGGATTCTGCGCGTCGGCCTGGTCGTGATACTCCGAGGCTATGGCGTGCGCCTTCGGGTTTCTTTCGTCGTAGTAGATAAGGAACCTCGGTTCGGGAACCTCATACTTCGCCGTCCGGGTCGTTATCGCCCCCCGGTAGAGCCGGTATCGGTCGATATAGCTTGCGACCTCCGGGACCGTCATCTGCTCGACCGACTCGCGCTTGAAAGCCTTCTCGCGGATGATGTAGCTCGATCCGGGAGATTCGGCTTCGACGACCTTGTGTCTGGGCGGCAGGTCCGCCGGGTCAAGCTCGAAACCGGATCGCGATATGACTGCGAACCTCAGCTTCCCCCATAACTCATCGCCGTGCTGCCAGTGCTGCTGTATGAAGGACTGGCCCGATTTGCCGCCCTGTATGAGGTCGGTGCCTATGACGTGCCAGGTCTCGCCGCGCCCGGCAAACCTCTCGTCCAGCTTGTGGGTTCGGGTGAAGGTCGATTGTTCGAGGTCGAAAAGCTCGACCGAGACGCGGTCCATCCCTCGAAACGTCATATCGACCATCGTCGCGCGATAGATGGGGTCTACGTCGTTGGTCGTGGGCTTATCGGGTCTCGGCCCGCACGGGACGATGATCACCTCGTCGAAGTGCTCTGCGAGAGCCTCGCCGATGAGGCGATGATGAACTCCGGGCGGGTTGAAGTTGCCGCCAAAAATAGCCACGCTTTTAGCCATGAGAATGTCCTCAGGTTATGAATGAAGAATGTCGCGATTCAGAGAGGGGGCTATTTTACGCGATGACCGGAACAGATGGCAAAAAGTTTCCGGCCATCGCGCAAGCTTTTCTTATCGTTTGGGGACCACGTTGAGCCTGACCGTGTTCGAAGTTCGGTTTGTAGAGTTGCGGACCTGTATCGCGAGCTCGCCCGGCGCGGCGAGCATCGCCTGGGTAAATCGCCCGACGATCTCGGTCGCGCTGCTGCTTTCGATCTGGACCGCTTCGCCGTTTATCAGGAGCTGCGCGTTTGCATCGAAGTCGGTCCCGGTGACGACGAGCCTGAGCTTTTTGGCCTTTGACCCGGCCTTGACCATGTTGATCACCTTTGTCCGGACTTTTTTATAGACGAAAAACGACGTGATCTGAGGAGAGACGTCGGGCGGAGGCGGGGGCGGAGGCAGATCGTCGCGGGTCACAATAAATGGCTGCGGGTTCGTGCGCGAACCGTCCGTGTTCTG
>DASTET010000503.1:0-8819 GCA_035709445.1 Blastocatellia bacterium
TAGCTGGTTAAGCGATCTCTGTCTTTAAAGCGACGCGCTAGACTCTCGACTCGCCAGACTCGCCAGACTACTTTGTATGTTTGTAGAGAGACACGGCACAGGACCGATAGCTTACTTCGGGCTACACGGATGGGGCGGCGGGTTCGAGACGTTTATTCCGCTGGCCCGGCACGTGCCCGGATCGGCCACGCTTTATGCGGCGGACCTGCCGGGTTATGGCCGGTCGCCCGCGCCTGACCTCTGGGATGTCGAAGTTGTGGGCGAGCAGATTGCGGACGCGATAGCCGCTACGGAGGCCCGGCAGATCACTCTCGTGGGCAATTGCAGCGGAGCGATCCTCGGGCTTATTGCGGCCCGTCATCTTGAGGATAGAATCGCGCGTTTCGTTCTGATCGACCCGTTCGCGTTTGTGCCCTGGTACTTCAACCTGTTCGTCGCCACGAGCTTCGGGCGTTATGCCTACTATTCGACGTTTGCGAATCCTCTTGGACGCTGGCTCACAAACCTCTCATTGAGGGGCAGGCGAACTTCCCGTTCGAACCTCACCGGCTCATTCAGCCGGGTCGATCACAAAGTCGCCTACAGGTATCTTGAGATGCTTGCCGGTATAGACGGCATCGAGAGGTTCGGCGCGGTGTCGGCGCCGATAGATATCGTTTATGGCGAAAAGACATTCGGCGCAATCAAACAATCCGTGGAACGCTGGAGGTCGCTCTGGCCGCATGCCCGCAGCTTTGAACTGAGCGGCGCAGGTCATCTGCCATTAGTAGAAGCGACAGGCCGGCTCGCGGAGATAATCTTTGCAGAGGCCAGAAGTCAGAAGCCAGAAGCCGGAAGCCGGAAGAACATGATTGCCGTCGATTGATTCATTTCGACGGCTCTTCCATTCTAACTTCTGGCTCCTGGCTTCTGACTTCTCTCAACGAGGTGGGATGTGTCGGAAGAATTATTCAACTTCATAGACGATCATCGCAGGATCATCGATGTCGCGCTGGCCGAGCGCCTCCCCGTCAGCTCACAGCGCGGGGCAGAGCGGCTAAACGAGGCCATAGAGTACGCGACCTTTCCCGGGGGCAAGCGGCTCAGGCCCGTCCTCACATTGCTTGGGACCGCGCTGGTCGGCGGCTGCATGGAGCGGGCGCTGCCTGCTGCCTGCGCGGTAGAGTTCCTGCATACAAGCTCTCTCATACTCGACGACCTGCCTGCGATGGATGATGCGGACCTGAGACGCAACCGCGCTTCGCTGCACCTCGTTTATGGCGAGGCCGTCGCCACGCTCGCGGCTCTCGCGCTTCTCAACAGGGCCTATGCGCTGTTTACCGAGTCGGGCAGCGTCGGTTTGATCCACGAAGCGACCCGCGCCATAGGAGAAGATGGGATGATCGGGGGCCAGGCTGCCGATCTTCGATTATCGGTCGTTGGAGGCTCGGTCGAGACGCTCGCGAGCCGCAGCCTGAAGACAACCGCGCTGATGCGCCTGACTTTGATCGCCGGGGCGATAGCGTGCGGCGCAGGCGAGTCGGATCGGGCTGCGCTTGAAGAGTTCGGGGAATGCCTCGGCGCAGCTTACCAGATACGCGACGACATCCTCGATGAGAGCGATGATAGCGGCCTTGCAGGCAAGACCGTCAGGCAGGACAAGCGCCACCTGCGCCATAGCTTCATCTCAGAGCTTGGCGCGAAAGGCGCCAGCCACATGGCGTTGAGCCTTATCGAGCAGGGCAAATCGGCCATCATAGAGCGATTCGGCGACAGGAGCGAGGCTCGACTGCTCGTCGCAGCAGCAGACATCATAGGGGGCAGTCGAGACCGCATCAAAACGATGGCTCACAGCCTGGTTTAAGATCGCACATGATATTTCTGATCTGTATATCGTCTGCGGCTTTGATTCTTCTGCTCGTGGCGGCGTGGAACGTCTTCGCTTGGCCTCGGATGACAACCCGCACGCGAGCCCGTCCGCGCGCCGTCTCCGTGTTGATCCCTGCGCGCAACGAAGAATTAAATATCGCCGCCTGTCTCGACAACGCGCTCGGTCAGGGCGAAAGCGTGGGCGAAGTCCTGGTCTATGACGACCACTCTACCGATGCGACCGCGAAAATCATTCGCGCCTACTCTGAGCGCGCAAGCATTGTGCGGCTTGTCGAAGCCGAGGAGCTTCCGGCTGGCTGGTGCGGGAAGAATTTCGCATGCGCCGAGCTTGCGAGGCAGGCTCGCGGCGAGTGGCTGCTCTTTCTGGACGCCGATGCGAGGCTTTCGGAAAGGGCTGTTGAGCGGATGCTCGAAGAAGCCTCCAGCCGCAATGTGACTATGCTGTCGGGCTGGCCCCGGCTTCAGGTCGGAGGCTTCTGGGAGAAGGCGCTGATGCCTATGCTCAACTTCGTGGTCTTCACTCTTTTTCCCGCGCCGCTTTCGCTCAAACGAAATGACCCGTCGCTCGGTCTCACTCATGGCGCGTGCATAATGATGGAGCGGGCCGGTTATGAAGCCATAGGCGGACACGCGGCGGTGAGAGAAGAAATCTTTGAAGACCAGCGACTGGCCCGGCTGTGGAGGGAGCGCGGGCTGCGCGGGGTCTGCCTCGACGGGCAGGAGGTCGTGAGCGTGCGGATGTACAGATCGTTTGGCGAGGTCTGGGGCGGGTTTCAAAAGAATTTCTTTCCGGCATTTCGACGCGAATCGAGCTTCTGGATGTTTCTCGCGCTGCATCTGCTGGTCTTTTATGCGCCGTTCATCCTGCTGATACCTGCCGCGGCGGGCCGTATCAGCGCCGCGCCTGTCTTGATCGCCGCAGCGAGCGTGCTTCTTGCGCGGGCGGTTCTGGCAATCCGGTTTCGACACCCGCTCTGGCCGGTGCTGCTGCACCCGCTTGCCGAAGCCGTCTTGATCGCGCTCGGCCTTTCGTCCTGGTGGCGGTGCAAGACGGGAAAGGGTGTGGCCTGGAAAGGCCGCCGGTATCACACGTCGGAAGTCAGGTAGCGTGAAGCCAAAAAGAGCGGTAATAATCGGCGGAGGGCTTGGCGGGCTGGCTGCGGCCCTGAGGCTTCGAGCGCGCGGATGGGAGACGACCGTCTGCGAGCAGGGGCCGGGCTTCGGCGGCAAGATGAATACATGGAGCGAGCGAGGCTTTCGCTTCGACACGGGACCGTCTCTGATAACGATGCCCTGGGTATTTGAAGACCTCTTTCACGCCGCAGGCTCCCGAATGCAGGACCACATAGAGCTTGAGCGGATTGAGCCGCTCTCCGAGTACGTCTTTGCGGACGGCACGCGCTTCACCTATACGACCTCGATGCCCGAATGGCTTCAGACGGTGCGCAGGATAGAGCCGAAGGATACGGACGGGTTCTTGAAGTTTATGGAGCTTGGCGCGCGACTCTTCGAAGTTTCAAATGCGACCTTCCTGCGCCGCCGGCCCACCGAGCCTCCCGATGCGCGCTCGATTGCCGCTATGCGTCATTTGCCCCTGCGATACGGCTGGGGGAATTATCACCGGACGGTTGCCGCGCATTTCAGGAGCCCGTATCTCAGACAGCTTTATGACCGCTACCCGACATACGTAGGATCGTCGCCTTATCTATCCCCGGCCACGCTGATCGTGATCCCGTACATCGAGTACGCTTTCGGCGGCTGGTACGTAAAGGGGGGGCTTTATCGCATCGTGGAGGAGCTTGTCGAGCTGGCTCGCAGGGCAGGGGTGAGCCTGCTGCTCAACTCGCGGGTCGAGGGCATTGAGCGCGACGGGCGGCGGGTCAGCGGCGTTCGTCTCGAAGGCGGCGTCCGCCTGGCTGCGGATATCGTAGTGATGAACGGCGACGCATCATTTGCGCCCGTCCTTTTGAGCGAGCCGGGCGCGGCCCCGCTTGCGGCGCAAGAGAGATCGCTTTCGGGGCTCGTCTTTCTTTTCGGGATCAAGCGCGCGCTTCCTGAAATTGCGCACCACACGATCTATTTTTCGGCTGATTACGAACGAGAGTTTTGCGAGCTGTTTGACGAGCGCCGCTTCCCCTATGACCCGACCGTTTACGTCAACGCGCCCTCTCGCACGGAGCGTTCGGTCGTGCCGGGTGAAGCAGAGACCTTATTCGTGATGGCGAACGCTCCGGCCAACGACGGCGACGGTTGGGATGAAGAGATGACCGGCGAAGCGCGCCGCCGGGTCTTTGAGACTCTTCGACGCGGCGGGTTTCCTGAAATAGATGAAGATATAGTTGTGACGGACGTATGGACCCCGGCGCGGATCGGCGCGCGGTACGCGATGCCGGGAGGTGCGATCTACGGCACGCACTCGCACGGATGGAGGCGGGCCTTTTTGCGGCCTCCGAACAAAGACGCGCGATATGAAGGGCTGTATTATGTGGGCGGCAGCACCCATCCGGGCGGGGGAACCCCGACGGTCTTGCTCTCGGCTCAGATAACGAGCGAGCTGATAGAGAGGGAATACGGTCGATCTCAAAGATGAAGCGTCGAATTTCGAAGACACTGCTCGCGCTGTTTGTGCTCGCCTACATAGTGATGTGGGCAGGCGGGGTCGGGTCTCATATCCTTCAAGGAGGGACGCCCGAACATATGTGGTGGGCGGCCCCGGTCTTTCTGCTGCTGGCCTCTCTTATAGTGCTTGTGACAAGCGAAGCGACAGAGATAAAGGCGCTGACGCTGGCGGCAATCATCGGCATCGGCTCAGAGATCATAGGAGTTCGCGCGGGCTTCTTATATGGAGAGTACGTCTATACGGACGCGCTGCGGCCAGTGGCGCTGGGCGTGCCTCTTGTGATGGCGAGCGCGTGGATGGTTCTGGTGGCCTACATACGTCAGATGATGTTGTTTTTCCGCCTGCCGGTGTGGGGCGAGGTCGCGGCGGCGAGCTTATGGATGACGGCTATAGACCTGGTGATCGATCCTCTTGCTGCGGGACCGCTCGGTTACTGGCGCTGGCTCGAAGCCGGGGAGTATTACGGGATACCCGCGCGCAACTTTCTCGGCTGGCTTATCGTCAGCGTGCTGATTTTTTCTCTGACGGGTACACTCTTTAAGAACAGGCGAGCGGCCAATCTATGGGCCAGCCTGGCAGGCTTGAGCATCATCTTGTTCTTTACGGCGATGGCCTTAATTCACGGGCTGCGTCCGGTCGGTTACATAGGGATTATGCTCTGTCTGCTTCATGCGGGGATCGCCTTTCTGCCGGAGAGGATCAAAGCTCTGAAGGCTCCTTCCCATTAATCTTGAGGTCTGCGACGAGCGGCAGGTGGTCGCTTGCGACAAGCGCCGTGCGGCTCTTGTGCAGATAAAGCCCTTCGATCTCAAGCTGGTCGTCAAAGTATATGTGATCGAGATGCAGGAACGGCAGCACGCCCGGATAGGTCTTTGACCGCCTCAAATGCGCCCGGATGTCGGCGCTTTTGAGGTGAGCGTTCAGTAATCGTGTAGTAAGCCCGCGAGTCCACTCGTTGAAATCGCCCAGCATGATGCGCGTCCTGCCAAGATCGCGGTTATTGAGTATCGCTTCGTTTATAAGCTTGCGCCCCTGATGGCGGCGTTCAAGCAGCGCAGTGCCCAGGTGAACATTGAAGACGTGAAGGAGGTGCTTGTTCTTTAGCTCGATATCGGCGCGCAGGCACCCGCGAGGCTCGCGCCCGCGCACGCTGAGGTCGTAGTTGGTCCACTCCCGCACGGGAAATCTGCTCAGCACGACATTGCCGTAGGCTCCGCCCCAGTGCTTGCGGTTCTCGCCCAGGCAGTAATGCATCCCGATCTCTTCGGCTATATACCCGGCCTGGTCGTGCTCGCGCTGACCGCCCTCGACGCTTACGACTTCCTGAAGCGCGATGATGTCGGCATCTATCTCTCGCAAGACTTCGACTATGCGGGCCGGGCGGACCTTGCGGTCGAGCCCGTGACAACGATGGATGTTATAGGTGACTACCCTCACCCTGTCGGATCGATCTTCCATACCTTGCTCTGTATCTACCCTCCTATTGTTGTCGCTCCAGAATCCAGCCGAGCCATTCGTGCGCCCGCTCGAAGATGGAGCGTCGTCTCCATTCATCATAAGAGACTGCGCGGCTATGCGCCAGGTCTCGCGCAAAGTCTTCCTGAAGCCGGTCGGCAAGCCCCGCGTCGAAGGCCGCAAGATTCACCTCGTCGTTGAGGCCGAACGAGCGGTTGTCGAAGTTCGTAGAGCCGACCACGCTCCATATGCCGTCGATGATCAAAGACTTCGTGTGGATCATCGAGGGCTTGTACTCATATATCTTTGCCCCCGCCCGGAGCAGCTCGCCGTAGAGCCTTCGGCTCGACCGCCGCGTGAGCAGGTGATCGGCGTGCCTGCCGGGCGTTATGATCCTGACCTCGACGCCGCGCTCCTTGATGGCGCGGGCTATCTCCTGGCGCGCGCTCCTGTCGGGCAGGAAATAAGGCGTTGTTATGTGAATCGTCTTCGACGCCGAGGCGAGCAGCGATTGAAAAAGCATTCGCGCCCGTGTCGAGAGCCCGACGGACGGGGAGCTATCGACGATGAGAACAGCCGAATCGCTTTCGACCTCGCTGAACGGAAAATAGGCTCTGTCGAGCAGCAGCTCGCCCGAAGCTTCGAGCCAGTTCTCTGCAAAGACCGATTGAAGGTTGGTCACCGCGCAGCCACGGACGCGAAACATAGTGTCGCGCCACCGGCGCCTTTTTCGCTTCCCCTTCAGCCAGTGATCGGCGAACCCCGCGCCCCCTATGAAGCCCACTTCGCCGTCTACTATCAAAAGCTCGCGGTGGGTGCGGTTGTTCAGACGCGGCAGCGTGTGCCAGCGAAACGGATGATACCATTCAATCTGCCCGCCCGCTTCGCGCAGCTCTTTGAAATAGCTGTTCCAGGTTGCGAAGCTGCCGATAGCGTCGAGCACGATTTTGACCTGCACCCCGGCCCGCGCGCGCTCCGTCATGGCTTCGATAAAGCGGGCGGTGACCTCGCCTTTCTGAAATATGTAGGCTTCGAGGTTTATGCTGTGCCGGGCCGCGCGTATGGCTTCCAGCTCCGCTTCGTAGAAGACCTCGCCGTTCGTAAGGACCTCGACCGATGTGTTTCGCTGAACATGCGCGTCCGAAAGCGCCTCTATCATCTTCAGAAACTCTTTGGAGTCGAGCGAGACTTGAGGCGGGCCGGTCACCCTGTAGGGCAGGCCCGGCTCGAACAGCGCCAGAAAGAGCATGAGGCTCAGGAATGCAATCGCGATGACGGCGATGATGTTATATGCCGAAAGATCCATCTCAATGTTATTGGCCGCATAGGAATTCTACCTTAGCCAAATTTCGAGAGTCCACAGGAAGTGAAAGGGCAAGAGTAAGAATCGTTCTTTGTCGCTACTCAGCCCGATTTATCGGGCTGAGTAGCGACAACTCTTTTGCCTTTTTGCTTTTTACCTTCTCAGGATTCTATTTCGAAGGTGACGCTCTGCTGCAACGGTTTTTTCGATTTTGCCTCTTTGACTGAGACCCGCAGCTCATAAAGACCGGGGGGAAGCCCGAGCGGGACCCTCCCGCCAAGCTCTGCCCCCTTGCTGTCGCTTCGTATCAATCTGGAAGCTATGTCACGCCACGGGCCTTCATACACCGGCTTTTCGTTTTGAAGAATGTCTATCTTTATCATCGCCGCCTGCTTGCCTGCCACGTTGTAGGTGACCAGCCGGTAGGCGGCAACGTCGCCGCTCTTAAAGATGGGCTTGCCATCAATCTGCCTGCTCTGTTGCGCCCTCTCGTTCGCGGCAGGCTCTCTCCCAAGAAACAGGCTGCTCAGGGCGAGCTTGCCCTTGCTCAAATCCGGGACCTCTACCCACACCATAGACGTGCCCAAGGCCTCGTTTCCCGAATCGCGCACGCCTGACCGCAGTTGATAAAGACCGGGCTTGAGCTTCAGCCGCTTGCTGTAGCGGTAGCCGTTCTTTCTTGCCTGTTCGACCTGCGCCGCGGTCATCGTCGCCTTGACCGTGTCGGCAAAGCTCTCGGCAAGCTTGCCGCTAGAGTCAAAGACCGCGACCACGATCTCGCATTCGAATTGGTATTTCCCTTCCTGCTGCTGGTGGCTGAGCGGGTTTGCGTCGAAAGAGAGCTGTAACGACACCTGCGCATCATCGAAATCGCCCTCAAGGTAATCAGCCGACGGGCTGACGGCGATCCCCGTAGCCGGGAGCGGCGAGAGTATGGCCTTCAAGAGCTTCTGCCGGGGCGTCATCGCCACTTCGGTCTTTTCAACGTCCGCAGGCATATACCCCTTCGGCGCGCGGACGCTGTATTCGGGATGGCCCTTCACCCTTATCGTCACGTTGCGGTACTTTTTGCTCTCTTTATCGTCCGGGCCGTAGTAGGCGAGCACATAATATATGCTGTTGCTTTCGAGTATGCTTCGAAGCGGCAGTGAGAGGTCGTTGCGGTTCACATAGGCTTCGCCGCCGGTCTCGTGAGCGAGCGTCTTCAGAGTGCTTTGCTGGTTGTTTTCTGACTGGGACATGTAGCTCGAGAACTCTAAAGAGTTGATGTTTGGACTTGCCGCGTTCAACCCGGTGGAGACCGTGAGCCCCTTCGCTTCGAGCGAGTAGATCACGACTCCCGACCTCGCCGCCCGCCCCGTGACCGCCCGCAAAGAGTTGTTATCCTCGCCCCCTCCCTGCTCTAAAAGCGTGAACCCGTCCGACATCATGACGACGATCCGCTGGCCGGGCATCTCGGCCATCCGGTCGCAGACTGCACGGAGCGTGCCGAGGACCGCGTTCCGTAGATTGGTCTCGCGCGCTATGATCTGCGCCGCGCGAATCTGGACGTAGGCGCGTGCGGATGCCTCC
>DASTET010000504.1:0-2781 GCA_035709445.1 Blastocatellia bacterium
TAGCCGATAAGGCCCCCGTCTATCAGGAGTACAGGGTCGTATC
The DNA here is from genome assembly GCA_035709445.1 of Blastocatellia bacterium. Classification (GTDB taxonomy): domain Bacteria; phylum Acidobacteriota; class Blastocatellia; order UBA7656; family UBA7656; genus DASTET01. The sequence goes on from DASTET010000504.1 coordinate 44, forward strand.
CGCCCTCTCGCGACAGTACGGGTCGGCGCGTGTCGACGTCTTTGTGTCGGAAGACCGCTTCGCGGCATTCGGGCTTTACTCCTATGTTACGGGAGCGGAAGGCGCGCTGCTCGACCGGAGCACGGTCTTTCATAAGGGCAATTACTTCGTCCGCGTAAACGATGCGCGCAGCCGGAATGTGGCAAGGATGGCACGCGATCTCGAAGCCGCAATCAGGTATGAGAGCGGAGAAGACCCCCGGCCCCCGCTGCTCAACAGCCTCCCGCGCGAGTTTATGGCGGCCCGCAGCGAGCGATATTTTCTCGGCCCCGATTCAATATCGGCCTTTCTTGAAGATGGCCGCGATATGATAGGTTTTGCCGGGGACGCGGAAGCCGTGATGGCCGAGTACCGAAAGGGCGAAAGCAGTCCTGGAGAGCCGGGCGCGCTCAAGCTGGTCATAGTCGAATATCACACCCCGGCGTTTGCAACCGAAGCTCTTGGCAGGGTGAACGTTTACATAAACTCGCTCCCCGAACAGGGCAGAGACCGGATCATTGTAAAGCGCGAGGGCAACTACATCGTGCAGGCTGTGAACGTCGAAGACCGCGGGTTTGCCGAGCAGGTGGTAAACGCCATCGAGTATCCCTACACGGTCAAGTGGCTGCGCGACCCGCTGCTTCCTACGAACGATCCCTTCCGCCAGCGGAAAGCGGCAGAGATGCTGCTGTCGACGTTCGGCATCCTGGGATTGCTCTTGATGACCGTGCTTGTCGCGGGCGGGACATTCGGCACCGTGATATTTCTCAAACGGCGCAAGCGCCAGCAAGAGATATTCTCCGACGCGGGCGGAATGCTCAGGCTCGAACTTGATCCATTTGAAACCACTATGCTCGGGTTGCCCCCGAAACGTACCGACGATTGAGCAGGGGGCAGGGGTCAGAGGTCGGGGGTCAGGGCTTGTTAGCTGATAATCAGTATCTCGATGATTAAGGATTCAGCATTCAACGGGCCAATGACATTAAAGCCCTGACCCCCGATCCCGCGCGGCGCTCAGCGCATACTGCGCCTTGGACCCCCGACCCCTGACCTTATGTCGAACTCTGTTCTCGTAGTCGATGATGAAGAAGGAATCCGGCGGACGCTTTCGGGCGTGCTGGAGGATGAAGGTCTCACAGTCGCTACGGCGGGGTCGGGCGAAGAGTGTCTTGCCGCTTTCGACCGCCGGGTATTTAGCTGCGTGCTGCTCGACGTCTGGCTGCCGGGTATGGACGGGATCGAAACGCTCAAACGCTTGAAGTCGGCCTATCCGGAAACAGCCGTAATAATGATCAGCGGCCACGGCAACATCGAGACGGCTGTGCGCGCTACGAGGCTCGGTGCGCTCGACTTCATCGAGAAGCCGCTCCAGATCGAACGCACCGTCCTCGCCATACGCAATGCTTTGCGCCAGCGACAACTCGAATCCGACAACCAGCGGCTTCGCCAGCAGATCGAAGACGATTATGTGATGGTGGGCGAGAGCGTGCCCATGCGCGCGCTTCGCCAGCAGATCGCAGTCGCCGCCCCTACAAACGGCCGCATCCTGATATACGGCGAGTCGGGCACAGGCAAAGAGCTTGTAGCCCGAGCCATTCATCGCCAGTCCTCGCGCGCTTCGATGTCGTTTATCGAGCTGAACTGCGCGGCCATACCCGAAGAGCTCATCGAGTCCGAGCTGTTCGGTCACACGAAGGGAGCGTTCACGGGCGCGACCCAGGCGAAGCGGGGCAAGTTCGAGCAGTCCGACGGCGGGACGCTGTTTCTTGACGAAGTGGGCGATATGAGCTTGAAGGTCCAGGCGAAGGTGCTGCGCGTGCTCGAAGAACAGCGATTCGAACCCGTCGGGGCGACCGCTGCGGTCAAAGTCGATGTGCGCATAATAGCCGCCACAAACAAGCGGATCGATGAAGAGATAGAGCGCGGCGCTTTTCGCGCCGACCTCTTCTACCGTCTCAATGTCATACCGTTCGAGATCCCGCCGCTGCGCGTACGCCGTGAAGACATACCGCTGCTCGTCGATCACTTCAATAGAAAGTACTCGGCCTCTTATAAGCGCGAGCCAAAGTCTTTCGCCGACGATGCGCTCGAAAGGCTGATGTCGTTTCACTGGCCGGGCAATGTCCGCGAGCTTCGCAACATAGTAGAGCGCGTGGTGATTATGACGGCAAGCGATCAGATAAAGTCCGCCGACCTGCCCCCGCTCGGCTCGGGCGAAAGCGTCGTCGAAACATCCCGTTATGACTTTGCTTCCTATCGTGAAGGGCGAGACACATTCGAGCGCAATTATATCCTGCGCAAGCTGGCGGAGTGCGACGGCAACATAACCCGCACTGCGGAAGCGATGGGTATAGACCGCTCACATCTCTACCGCAGAATGAAATCGCTCGGCATCAGCGACAAACGCTGATCAGAAGCCAGAAGCCAGAATCCAGAAGCCAGAAGCCGGAATCTCTCGCGGAAATTGCCGAATCTATGAAGTCAAAATCATCGCCGACCAGATTCTGGCTTCTGGATTCTGGATTCTGACTTCTTAAAAGTAATGGCAGATTGCGGACCAGGAAGTTTATTATTCGTACCATCCCACGAACGTGCATTCCGCAGACCTAAATCCGCAACCTGCATACGTTCAAACAGAGGCACGCGCTATGCCAATATATCCTCGACCGGGTAATACCACGCGCAGAGAATCTAAGTTGCCGTCTTCAATCGGTTTTCGT
>DASTET010000505.1:0-4495 GCA_035709445.1 Blastocatellia bacterium
TGCTGATCGGATAGGGAGCTGTCATGGCGAATTCATTTCTGGGCCGAGGATGGAAGTTCCCCGTGGGCGTCAACCCCGCGACCGGTCGCATCGCGATGAGCGACGCCGAGCAGGACATCAGAGAGGCGATTCGCATCATCCTCGAGACTGCGCCGGGCGAGCGTTTGATGCGCCCCGACTTCGGATGCGGAATTCACGACCTTGTCTTCTCTACGATCAGCCGCGCGACCCTCGGATTATTCGAGAGCAGATTGCGCGAAGCGATCATCAAGTGGGAGCCGAGGGTAGAGATAGTCCGCGTCGACATTTCGACGAGGGAGGCATCAAACGGGAAGCTGGAGATCGAGCTGACTTGCCGAGTGCGCGAAACCAACAACGAATTCAATCTGGTATTTCCGTTCTATTTGACGGAGGGCGCGGGATGAGCCGCAGGATTACCATTCCGAAGATAGACCTTCGTACCGCGAGCGACCTGCTCTTGCAGCTCCGCGCGATGGTGCCGCACTACACTGTCGAGTGGCCGGCAAAGGATGAGGATGATCCGGGCGTGGGGCTGCTCAAGATATTCTCGTTCATAGCCGAAGGCGTGATCAGCCGTTTGAACCGCGCCCCCGAAAGAAACTTCTTATCTTTTCTCGACATGCTCGGGATACGGCTTCTTCCGGCTACGCCTGCTCGCGCGCCTGTCCGTTTCCTGGTCGCGCCGGGCACCGAGGATGAGTTTCTGGTCCCGCGAGGCACGCAGGTCTCCGCGCCCCCGGCTGAGGGCCGGCCCGACGAGCTGCCGTTTGAGACGATAGAGAGCCTCTGGGCAATCCCGTCTTCTTTGACCGCGCTCGTAGCGGTCGACCCTGAAAGTGACCGCATATATAAACCGCCGCCCGGCTTTCTCGCGCGCTCGCTTTCGGCGGCAGAGCTTCCGCCTATGCATATAACAGCATTCTCGGCGGCAGGCTCAAAATCGATTCAGCTCGACCTCCCCGGTCAGTTGCAGGAGGACGATTTTCTCAGGATCGAGCTGTTGCTCGACCGGGCGGGGTCAGGCGAAGAGTGCATCCCTGCGACCGGGCCGGGCCAGAGTCGCGTGATAGATCATCTTGAAGTGGCCGAGGTCAAAGGACAGATCGTCACGCTCAAAGATCCAATCGTTCGCGACTATGTTGAAGGGACTCTCGTTCGAAAGCTTACCCGGTTCGAGCTGTATGAAGGAAAGAACTTTCAAGAGCACGTCCTTTATCTGGCGCACGGCGAGTACTTTGACATAAAGAGCGAGGCGCTGATCGAGCTATTGATAGAGCACGCGCCCGGGTCGGCGTCGAACCTTCAGCCGCTCAACATCGTCTGGGAGTTTTTTGGAGAGCTGGCGAAGGAGGAGGGCTGGCATCCGTTCGAGATCGAGCTTGACGGAAGCGCAGGGCTGAGCCGTGATGGCCGCCTGATCTTGAGCAAGCCGCAGGGCGAGATAAAGGAGATCGCTATCAACGGCAACGAGACCCGCTGGATACGGGCGAGGCTCGATGAGCCGCTCCCATCAACCCCTCCGCGATCGTTGCCGAAGATCGAGGCTATCACGTTGACCGTCTCGTCTCAGGCGGATGGAATACAGGCTGATCAGGCATTTCACAACGACACTCCTCTGACATTGAATCGCGAGTTCAACCCGTTCGGGCCGGAGCCGCGCATCTTCGACCGCTTCTATATCGCAAGCGAGGAGGCTTTTTCAAAGCCGGGAGCGGACGTCATCCTGAATATCGACCTGGACTTCACCGATCTTCTCGCAGCGCCAGCGGCCATCATCCACGGAGGAAAGATTCGATCATTTGCGCACGGCGCGGCCGGCCGTCTCGTGGAGTTTCAGATCGATCCGACAGCTCAGACCGCCGCTTTTTCAGCCGTGAATCATCAAACGCCCGTTGATACTCGCATCACCGCCGGGTCGATTCCGGCGGTCGTAAACGACGTGAACCAGACGCGGCTAGGAGCCTTCGTGAAAGCGGATGATGGCAAGCTCTACCTCCGCTTCATAATGGGCGAGGCAGTGGCCGGGTGGCAGTGGATCGATCTACAGGCCCCTCAAGGAAATCTCGCCTTCGATCCGGCAGCCGTTCGCAATAACGGGCAGTGGCAGGTGTATGTCGTAGCCGACGGCCAGGTCTATTCGAAGGTTATCAACCCGCTCGCCCCTAACGCGCAGGTCGGCTGGACGCCGCATCCGGGCGTTACGGCCGCATCGTCGCCGTTCGCGCAGGCCGAAGTGATCGGCAACGCGGTCGTCACAAGGGTGATTGTCACGGATGATAAAGGCGATACCTACGTGTTTGATGGCGCGAACTGGGTGAATATGACCCCGAAGGATTCGAACGGGGTCTCGCTTGAGAGATATGTCGCATCGAAGAACGCTCGCCCGCACGGCCTCATATACGCCGATTCGTCAAACAACCCGCAGGTGCGCATTTTTCTCAGGAACAAGAGCGACGAGCTGGTCTTCTTTGATACGGAAGGGGGCCTCGATAACCTGGGCGCGCCAGCAGGCGTCAGGCTCGACTCGAACCCTTATGTGTCGAGCTCTGATGCTGGTACACGCGTGTTTGTGAGGGGCTCGGATAACCGGCTGTGGGAGATCGATCTCAACGTCCGGCAATGGAGGCCGCATCTCAACCCATCGGAGTTCAACTTGGCGGGCGACCCGTTCGCTCTCACATACCGGGCCGGGCCGGGCATTCAGGCCGATTTCGTCTCGGTCTTCTCGACAAGCGATAAAAACTCTCTGCTGGAGTTTCGCGTCAGCAGAGATGTCAACTCGGGCGATTTGCAGGCCGGCCCGCGCGAGATCATCCTGCTCGAAGACCCTGTCGACTTCACCGTCGGGACATACTATGTCGAGATCACTTCCGGGCCTGCAACAGGCGAGGTTCGGAAGATACTATCCGGTCTCAGCGCGGACCGGTTCGCGGTGTTGGAGAAGGCCCTTCCAGAGATAACCACTTCGCAAACCGAATACAGGTTATTCGAGCAGATAGAAGAGGGCGATATCCAGAACGCGACTGACAACACGGTCGAGCTGGAGCAGAACACAATTGCGCAGGACACACACTTCGTGTATGCAAAAGAGCAGCTTCGCAAGATCGACGGTCTTCAGGGCGACACGGCCACGCTGACAGAAGATTGGGATGAAGTGCCCGACCCGGGAGATTCTTATGTCATTCTCGATTTGATATCCGGCCCCATCGCGAAAAAAGCAAGGGACGAGGCGGCAAAGAGCGCGGTCCTTGATGTGACCGCCAGCGGCGAAGATAACGCCTACGAAGATCTCTTCCTGACGATCACGGAGGGAGAAGGACAAAGCCCCGAAGCAAGACTGATCGCCTCTTACGCCCGCGCCACAAAGTCTGTAGTTATGGTCGAGGACTTTCCACTGTCGCCGGTAAAAGGGTCGTCCTACCGGATAACAGTCGGGCGGCTGCCGGAAGGCTGGCTCGTCTACAGCGATCCCGATCAGACGGAGCTACGACCGGAACTCTCCTGGGAATACTGGAACGGCAGCGGATGGGTATCGCTTCCTGTGCAGATTGACGGGACGAATAACTTTCTGGTGCCCGGCAAGCTCACGCTCAAGCTGCCCGAAGATATAGCAAAGACGGAAGTGGTCGGCCAGGAGAGCTACTGGATTCGCGCGCGAATAGTCGGAGGCGATTACGGGCGCGAGCTGTTCTTCCTCGACAAGAACAATCAACTGAAGATTCGCAAGAACCCGATCCGCCCGCCGCTCATCAAATCGCTTTCCATCTCTTATGCCGTGACAGAGAGGAAGCAGCCGCAGTTCTGCCTGACGTTTAATAATCTTGGTTATCTCGACCAGACGGCAGCCAATGCCGCTCCTGATAAACATTACTTCCCGTATCTCCCATTGCCTGACACAGAGAGGGCGCTCCATTTCGGGTTCGACAAGAAGTTCGAGGGCGGTCCGGTCCGGCTCTATCTCGCGGCCAGCGAATTGATCGTGGACGACCGCAACAGGCCGAGGCTCGCATGGGAATTCGCCTCAGAGAATGTGTGGATGCCGCTCGCAGCCGAAGACAGGACCGACGCATTTACTAAACCTGAGATCGTCACCTGGACCGTTCCGGGCGATTTTCAGAACCGGCAGCAGTTTGGCGAGGCGCTCTACTGGATTCGCGCAAGGCTGACCGAGGGAGGCTGGAGCGCATCGCCCCTGCTTTCGGGCGTCTTTCTTAACACGGTCGAGACGATTCAGGCGCGAACCGTGCTGAACGAGATACTCGGTTCGAGCACTGGCGCGAGGAACGAGCGTTTTCGTTTTCGCCAGCTTCCCGTGCTGGAAGGCGAGGAGCTTCGAGTGCGCGAAGTCCTGACGGAGGAGGAGCGCAAAGAGTTGATCTCGGCGGAAGGCAGGGACTCGGTGCTCGATTTTCGCGACCAGGAGGGGCGGGTGCTCGAAACCTGGGTCAGGTGGAAAGAGGTGCCGGAGTTCTTC
>DASTET010000506.1:0-5279 GCA_035709445.1 Blastocatellia bacterium
CGGCCCCTATAAGACGCTTCGCACGCTGAAAGATAACGATCAGGTCAAACGCGAACAAAAACCGGCGTCAGCCGAATCCAAATGACGAGCAGACAAGATTGGAATCAACCGGAAGAAATAGAGGCGATGAAATGATTGAAGAAGCTGTCCTCGAAAGGGAAATTGCGTTTACTGATTCGGTCCCCGGCGCAGATATAGTTATTCGCACCGATGACCTGTGGAAGACCTATGAGATGGGCGCGGAAAAAGTTCACGCCCTCCGCGGGGTTACCTTTGAGGTGAAGCGAGGCGAATACCTTGCCATCATGGGGCCTTCGGGGTCGGGCAAATCGACCTTGATGAACCTCATAGGGTGCCTTGACTCGCCAAGCTTGGGCCAGTACTGGCTCAACGGCAAGCTCGTTTCAGAGATGGACGACGACGAGCTTGCATACATACGAAACAAAGAGATCGGTTTCGTTTTTCAAACATTCAACCTGCTGCCCCGCGCGACCGCGCTGCACAATGTGGAACTGCCGCTCATCTATAACGGCACGCCCCGGAGCCAGCGGATCGAGATGGCCAAACGGTCGCTTGAGCGTGTGGAGCTTGGGGACCGTATGAATCACAGGCCGAACGAGCTTTCAGGCGGCCAGCGTCAGCGCGTAGCCATAGCTCGCGCGCTCGTAAACGATCCGGCCATCATCCTGGCCGACGAGCCCACGGGAAACCTCGACTCGGCCACCTCGCAAGAGATCATGGTGCTTTTCGATCACCTGCACCGGCAGGGCAACACTATAATACTGGTTACCCACGAACACGACATCGCAGAGCATGCCCACCGCGTGCTTCATATCCTCGACGGTAAGATCAACCGCGACGAGCGCAGATAAGGCTTGAGCAACCATAAAGAGTTAGCCTAAAGGGGGCGGCCAGTGCCGTCCCCTTCTTTTTTGGATTGCTTTCTATGAGGTCACCGCACATGCTTGCTATAATGCAAGCGTAGTCGTTTGATTCTGTCCAAGACCTTATCGTTATGTACAAGTTCTTCGAAGCCGCCAAGATCGCCCTCTCTTCGATTATGGCGCACAAGCTCAGATCATTTCTCACGCTCCTAGGTGTAATCATAGGCGTGACGGTTGTGACGGCGGTCGCCACGGTCATCGAAGGCGCGAACGTCTATATCAAAGAAAAGATAGCGACCCTCGGATCGGGCGTTTTTCGTCTTCAGAAAGCCAGCCTCACCGGCTTCGGCAATTTCGAGAAATTCCTCGAAGCCTTCCGAAAAAACCCCGACCTCACCCTCGAAGACCTCGCGGCGCTTCGCCAGATGGTAACGCTCGCCGACCAGATAAGCGCTGAAGACGGGGGCTCGCGGCAGGTCAAGTTCGGCAATGTAGCGCTCGAAGCCGTAGGCGTGCAGGGAGTGACGCCGAATAAAATACTGCTTTCGACCGTTGAGATTGCCCAGGGCCGGTATTTTAACGACTTCGATTATGACAACCGCAGGGACGTCTGCTTTCTCGGGGCGGACGTCTCAGACGGGCTCTTTCCGAATGCCGACCCGCTCGGCAAAGAGGTCCGAATAGGGCGCGACCGCTACACGGTCATAGGCGTGGCCAGGCGCGTAGGCTCGGTGCTCGGCCAGTCGCAGGATAATTTCGTACAGATACCGCTTTCGACCTTTTTCAAAGCCTTCGGCCAGCGCAAGTCTCCGACCTTCTCTATAGTCATCCGCGCCAGAGAGGGAGTGCCGGTCGAATCGGTTCAGGACCAGGTGAGGGTGGTTATGCGCACCCGCCATAAGCTCGACTACAACCAGCCGGACGATTTTTCGATAACGAACGATGAGGTCACACAACAGCTATTCGGCACGATAACAGGCACCGTGGCAGCCGTGGCCTTTCCGGTCGTCGGAATCTCGCTCGTCATCGGAGGCATTGTCATAATGAACATAATGCTTGCGACCGTGACCGAGCGGACCCGCGAGATAGGCATACGAAAGAGCCTCGGCGCAACTCGCCGAGATATACTTATACAGTTTCTCGTTGAATCGTCCATGCTGAGCGGGCTTGGCGGAGTCATAGGGCTGTTGCTTGCCGTCTTGATAATGAACATAGTCGGGGCCATAGCTCCCGTGCCGGTAGCCATCCCCTTCTGGGCGCCGTTTATAGCCATTGCGGTCTCGACGCTTGTGGGTCTGTTCTTCGGCATTTATCCGGCAAACCGCGCGGCAAGGCTCGACCCTATAACGGCGCTGCGCGCGGAATGAGGAGAACAGAAGCCGAAAGGCAGAAGCCAGAATCCAGAAGTCAGAAGCCAGAATCTGGTCGGGGCTTATGCTGACTCTTATCACTCGCCTTTGATCGAGAGATGAGGCGAGAGATTCTGACTTCTGGCTTCTGACTACTGATATGCATATACAGGAGATAGGCGAAAACATCCTGATGGCGTTCGACACCTTGCGAACGCACAAGGTCCGCTCCGCTCTCACGATGCTTGGAGTCATCGGCGGAACGATGACCGTCATAGCCATCTCTTCATTCCTCACGGGGCTTCAGCAGTTCGTGATAAAACAGACCGAGCGGTTCGGACCTGACCTCGTCTTTGTCTCCAAATTCGACAACATAGGGATAAGATTCAGCCGCCCGTCGCAATCCGAGCGCACGCGCAAGGACCTCACGCTCGACGACGCGCGCGCAATAGCCGAGCTGCCTTCTGTCCTGGGCGCGAGCCCGACCATGTTCGTTGGCTCGTTCGCCCCCGCCGCAACTCAGCCGGTCGTCAAGTACCAGGGCATCGAAGCAAACCGCCCCCTGATCTTCGGCGTCTGGGCTAACTACGACGAGGTCAACAATGTCTATATACGGGCCGGGCGCTTTTTTACGAGGATCGAGCAGGAGCGCAAGGCGCAGGTGGCAATCATAGGCTCTTCAATTGCCGAGACGCTGTTCGGCGCGCTCGACCCGCTCGAGCGCGAGATAGAAGTAGAAGGGCAAATTTATCGCGTGATCGCAGTAATGGAGAAAGCGCCGGGCGATCTGTTCGGCGGCGACCCCGTTCAGGACAGACAATTGATAGTCCCATTCGATACGCTGCAGCGCCAGCATCCTGAAATCACCAACATCAGCATCTCCGTCCGCTCCAGACCAGGCCAGTACGCAAAGATGCTCGATGAGATCGAAGAATTGATGCGCCGCCGCCGGGGCGTCCCCGCAAACAAGCCAAACGACTTCGGGATAAATCTCCCCGGCAGCATCTATGAAGCCATAAGCCAGATAGCCACCGTAGCCAGCCTTATCGTCTTCCCGCTCTCTGCGGCGGGTCTGCTCGTGGGAGGGATAGGCGTGATGAATATAATGCTCGTCTCAGTGACGGAGCGAACAAAAGAGATAGGCGTCCGCCGCGCAATAGGCGCGCGAAAAAGCGACATCATCTGGCAATTCTTGACCGAGGCCGTAACGCTTACGGCTGTGGGCGGCGTTATAGGGATAATTGTAGGCTGGTTCATATCGCTCGCGCTCAGACAGCTCGCCCCGACATTGCCCTCGGTAATCCCGCTCTGGGCTGTGCTGCTCGGTTTCTTTGTCTCCTGTTCGGTGGGTCTGGTTTTCGGGTTGTGGCCCGCAATCAAAGCTGCCCGGCTCGATCCTATTGAAGCGCTCAGGTATGAATAAAAAAGACGGCGCTTTTCGGCGCCGTCTTCCCTTTTTTACCTTTTACCCTTTGCTCGTCTATCCCCCTTGCTCGACCCCTGTCTGTTCGTAAACCCGTGACCTCTTATCCCTGCAATTGAGGCATATCGCCTCAAGCCAGATCAGTTGGTAATAACGTGATAACCGGCAACCTTCCCCACCTGTTGTTGCTGCCCCACCAGTTGAATTTCAGGATCCTCATCCAGCAACATAAGCATATTGCACTCAAGGTCTGTGAAAGACGAGACATACAACACAGGACGAATCCCTTTTATAGCGCGTTGATATAGCATCTGCTCGTACAGGTCTATCAAATCCCCATCTTTCATTACCTGTGTCATTGCCTCTATCTCTCCTTCTCTTATTTCTACTAACCCCCACTGTTTAGAAGCAGAGCAACCATTGTGCCGTTTAATACAGCTTTGTAATTTATTGTCTCTTGACTTGAAATGGCTCGGCTTTTTAAAGGCTTTGAGCGGCGGAGAGCGGATGAATCACTGGACAATAATTATGAGAGGCGGGCATAGCATGACTTAAAACAGAACTGCCGGTCGGAAACCGATCTCAATCAGTACATGATATTTGCGCTTCGGCTGTGGAAAAAGGCGCCGATAGCGGAGAATTGGCGCTGCTGTGTCCCGTTATTTCTCCTTTAGAAGAGCGTGGCCAAACCGGCTGAGATAAGAACCCAGACTGCCCACAACCCGAAAACGAGCGTACCGGTCTTGCTCGACTTCATCTTCTTGGCGCCTGAAATGGCTGCAAACCCGATAGAGAGAAGGATCAGAAACCAGATTGTAAAGATGTCTATTGAGGCCAGCACCGATTGGAGCGGTCGAGATTCCACGGGGATGAACGCGGCGAGGTTCGTCGCCGCTATCGAGCCCGGCTGTGTCGGGTCGACGGTGGAAGGGTCGCGTACCATAAGCGAAGCTGCTGCGACTATGTAATAGACAAGCGTCGTAGCAAGACTGCTCCAGGCGACGACCGACAGGATCTTCTTGAAAGTAGTCTGCGCCGCCATAATCATCAATCCGAGCGCAAATACTCCGGAGAGAAACAGTGTCAAAAGCGGCGGGCCAACGAAAGGAAATATATTGCTGATGACGGTCGAGATTGCTACCTGCTGTTGAATCGCTTCTTCGGGCGGCATCGGCTGGTTTCTTCTCTCCATGGCCTGCTTTATCTGGTTGCGGACGATCTGGTCCATATCCAGATTCACGCGCCATTTGAAGAAGTAGCTGAACCCGACCGCGAGCACGATGCTGATGAGCACGGGCACAAGCCAGGTCGGCTTTCGATTAATATCGGCGAAGGTCTCGCCCGGAGAGAAGATAATTCCGATCAATCGTTCAAAAGGACCAAGCCTGGCAGGCTCTTGTGGCGGAGGCTGCGGCTGAACCGACGCATAAGATTGATCTTCTAACGCGCCGTACCCTGGCGCCCCGTTGCCCGGCTGCATATCAGGATGACTCATGCTGTTGACCTCCGCGAATTTGGATTGCGGAAAGCCTACTATTTTTTTGCGCCGGGCGCAACAACCAGGCAGGCCACGAAATGATCAGGGGCCATTTCTACGAGTTCGGGCTCGCTCTCGGCGCAGCG
>DASTET010000507.1:0-2430 GCA_035709445.1 Blastocatellia bacterium
GGCGAACACTTCAGGCTGAAGCGCCCTGAGGGGTCGATATCTGCTCTATCGCCTGCTCGATCTCTTCGGGGCTTCCGAGCAGGACGATTATGTCGTCCGGCTCGAACTTGAAACCGGGTCCGGGGTTTATCTCCGAGTGGCCGGCGCGTATGGCAGCTATGACGGTCGCGCCGGTCTGTTTTCTCAGATCAAGCTCTCCGAGCGTCCTTCCTATTGCGGGAGAGCCGGACTGGATGAACATGGTCTCGGTCGAGGCCGTGCCGAGCGCCTCGGCCAGGTCGCTCACCTCAATGACCGGGCCGGCAGGCTGGCGAAGCATCTGGTAGCCTTCGCGTCTTATCCCTTCGACCTCCCGCTGTATGACGTTGCGGGCGACCCCGTACTCCCTCAGCACGCGCGAGAATATCTCTATGCTCGTTTCGAACTCTTCGGGGATGACCTGGTCGGCCCCGAGCTTGTAAAGGTCGGGAAGCTCCGACATATAGCGTGTGCGCACGATGATGTGTATATCCGGGTTCAATCGGCGCGCGAGCGCGACGGTGCGGCGCGTGGCTATCGGGTCGGAGATCGCGAGGACGATCACGCGAGCGCGCTCAAGCTCGGCGCGGTGCAGCACCTCCTGGCGAGTCGAGTCGCCGTAAAGAATCGGCTCGTCCCGCTCGACCGCGTCGCGCACCGTGTCGGCGTTCAGCTCAAGCACGACGTAGGGGATATTGATCCTGGCGAGCACCCTCGACACATTCCGGCCGTTCAGACCATAGCCGACAATGACGACGTGCCCGCTCAGCTTATGCTGTTTGGGATCGAACCCGATCATGGTCGGCTCAAGCAGGGAGTCGGGCGAGAGCGCCGCCTGGACCGCGTACCCTATGCGCGGCGCGGCCTTTATCAGGACGGGCGTGGCGATCATCGAGATAATCGCGGCGGCCAGGAACCTCTGGTAGTCGTCGCCCGAAAGCAGACCTTCACCCACCCCGACCTTCGCCAGTATGAAAGAGAACTCGCCTATCTGCGCAAGCGCCACCCCTATCATCGCCGCCACCCTGAGCGAATTGCCGAGCAGTCTGATCACTATTAGGATGATGAGCGTCTTGCCGAGAACGAGCGCGGCTACGAGCGCGAGTATCGCCGCGACGTGCGAGAAGAGAAAGCTCACCGAAAGCAGCATCCCGATCGAGATGAAGAAGACGCTGTTGAAGACGTCGCGAAACGGGAGCACATCGGCCACGATCTGATGGCTGTATTCGGACTCCGACAGGACGAGCCCTGCGATGAAGGCCCCGAGCGCGAGCGAAAGCCCGAACTGAGAGGTGATCCAGCTCGTGCCCAGGCTCACAAGCACGATAAAGATTATGAAGACCTCCGAGCTGCGAAGCCGAACTATGTGATAAAGCGCGCGGGGTATCACTATCCTCGCCGTGAAGATTATGGCGGCGACAGCCAGAAGCGCGGCGCCAAGCTTCAAGATAATGGTCACAGGCCCCGAGCCTTCCCTGCCGCTCAGCACCGGGACCATCAGCATCATCGGCACGACGCACAGGTCTTGAAACAGCAGTATTCCTACTCCGCCCCTCCCGTGCGGGCTGTCAAGCTCCGCCCGGTCCATATAACTCTTCAGGACTAAGGCCGTGCTCGACAGCGCGAAGAGAAACCCGAAAAAGACGGCCTGATTGACAGACCGGTCGAGCAGGAGGACCGCGCCGATCACGGCGAGCGCCGTAAGCCCGACCTGCAACCCGCCGCCGCCGAAGACCATCCGCTTCATCTCGAGTATGCGGCGCAGCGAGAACTCAAGCCCTATTGCGAACAACAGGAGCACGACGCCTATCTCGGCCAGCGCCTCTACCGCTTCCACATCCCTGATCAGCTTGAAGCCGTAAGGGCCTATGACCACCCCTGTGATCATAAAGCCGACGATGACAGGCAAACCCATGCGGCTGAAGATAAACGCTATGGGTATCGATGCCAGCAAGAGCACAAGAAGATCATTCAGCAATTGAGGCACGTGCGGCATATCTTTGATGTCCCTTTCATCTGTGAAGAATCTGATTCTACGTTTCGGCAGGTGGCAGATCAAATTCAATAGAAATATACTGTGGAAGATATCGTGGAAGTCAAAGAGAGCTGCTGATGGTTTCCATAAGCCAAATACTTCTGGTGGGAGGATTCCTGCTCCTGCTGAGCATCGTTGTCAGCAAAGCGAGCGACCGGCTGGGCGTGCCGGCGCTGCTATTGTTTCTCCTGCTCGGGATGCTTGCGGGCTCGGACGGGCCGGGAGGGATATACTTTGATGACGCCCGGACCGCGCAATCGCTCGGCGTTGTCGCGCTCGTGATAATCCTTTTCTCCGGCGGGCTCGACACGAACTGGAAGGAGGTCCGCCGGATCCTGGGGCGGGCTCTGATCTTAGCCACCCTGGGCGTGGTTATG
>DASTET010000508.1:0-3892 GCA_035709445.1 Blastocatellia bacterium
GGCCCAGGTTGGTCAGCCTGTTTTTGGTCTCGGTATTCATCCTGATGCCGAGCGTAAGCCCCTGTCCGAGCGCGACGAGCACCACGCCGAGGATGACCATGCTCACCATGACCTCCATAAGGGTCATTCCCCGTTCGGCGCTGCGCCCTGTTTTATCGTTTGCTTCTCTCATAAACCCTCTCATCTTCAATCTCAGTCGGCGTATCTCAGCCTGAGCGAGCTTCGCCTCAGGACTCATCATCCACATTGCCTACCACGATCCGACCGGAGTTGCTGATGCTTATCGGCAACCGGCGACCTTTCCTGTCCTTGAGAACGATGCTTTGAACCACTTTCCCGTCCGAAGCCCTGGCTTCGATAGTCCCGTTGCCTTTGACGGTGATCGTCGGCGACCCATACCTTGCCGAGCCAGTTCCCATCGGTCAACGACTTGCCGCTGCGCGAGATGTCGCGCACTATCTCGCCCACCGCCGTCACGCGGGGGCGGAAATAGAGGTTGTTTCCGGCCATAAGAAAGAGGTGGCCGTTAGAGTGGACGCGACCGCCGAAGTTGAAATTCGGGCCGGGATACAGCTCCATATCGTCGTTGTAGAATATGCCGAACTGGAAGATCGGTATCTGGTGATTATAGAAAGTTCGCGTCAGTTGAACCTGCGCGCCGTTTGCCTAAGTCGCTACTGCTTGAAGCCGCCACGGTGTCCTGAGTGAGACTAGCCCCGAAAACGGGCCGTCCTCTATCGGATGAGAGCTTGACGAGGCCATCTGCACGACCCGCTGGTCGAAGTTGAAGCCATCTATGCCGGGCTTATCGTTCTCTATCTTTACAAGGTCCGCCGCCGTCGGTCTGAGCTGCACGTCGAATATCTTGTTAAAGTTTCTCGACATCAATTCGAGGCTCGCCTGCGAGGCATAAAAAGCCTGGGTGTGGGAATAATCGTTTTCCATCACCATCGCTTCGGTCGTGACGCGCGAGAGGCTTGCGGCTGTAAAGAGCGCGAGCAAACCCATGATCATCACCGCCGTGAGCGTCGCTGTGCCTCTCTCCGGGCCTCTGTCGGCTCTCTTATTCTCAGTTCGCTCAAACGTCATAGCGCTCTCCTTTCGCCTCACAGCTTCTCGTAAAAGAGGTTTCGCGTGCTGAATGTAGAGGTGAGTTCGGCCCTGAACGGCTAGACCGGCGTAAGTAAATCCGAATCCGTGTCCGAATCGGGCGTTATTCCGAATGCGGCAGCCAGACTGTCGTCGGGCAAAATGGCCCCGAGATTCGGATAGTCCACCCCTGCGTTGATCGCATCGCGGCCTATGGTGTTGAGCGCGATGCGCATGTTCTGGAGGATTTCGGACCGCTGGTTCGTGTTGAGGCGGCCCGACCGCGCTAACATAAGAAGACCGTAGATCGAGCTCATTACTATAGCAAACACCACGACGCCGACCGTCAGTTCTATGAGTGTAAATCCTGACTGCCCGCCCTGCTTTTCATACAGTGCGATTTCGGCAGCGCCGCCTTTGCATGAGAATAGACTTTGCATCGGTCCCCCTCGCCTGGCGGGTCCTGTAGTTGGCGACGTAGCTTGTGAAGGTCTCCTGTCGCTGTTTCGATCCGACCGAATAGGAGATGGTCACATCTATCTGGCGCAAGGATATGGGCGCGCCGGGCCGGTCAGGGTCAGGAATGTCTCTTACTACTATCTGCCGCCGGTATCCGAACACGGCAAGCCCTGAAACAGCGGCGGCAGCTTTGGAAGCTATGATACAAAACTTCACAAATCGAGAGCCGAGGTTCCAGCCGGGAGATACAACAAAGCTTTCGCGCGTCTCTTTGCAGTACAGTCAACCAGCTATTCGCTCGTTGAACCGGGTGGTGTAATGTTTCGCTTTTTTGTTCATATGCTAGTGGGGTATGAATTACATCGGGACTTGTTAAGGGCCGCAATCCGCTCTACTTGAATCGAACCATAGCGGGATGGGACAGCGAATTTGATCACATCCCTTCAGGAGAGGAGGGGGCGATTCATGACCGAAAGTCCTTGAACCATCGTTATCGAGCTTCAACCAGGTTTGAATCTCTAGTCTAAGGAGGGGCGATTATGTCCGATGGTCACCAACCTGTAAATAGCGAAGGGGCTGAGCTGCGGCTGGAGATGGCAGAAAGCGCCCCATCGCCGCTCGAAACGCAGATCGAGCCTGTGCCTGGCTACACACCGCGCGGATTGGCAAGGATTGCTCCGGAGGCGATGCCTGTAAGCATAAACCGTAATCTCGTTGAGGACGCCTCTCTCGGAGCTTTTCGCGGCCAGGATATAGTTGAAGTCGTCATCGGAGACGACGATAGAAAAGCCGTGCCCGATGCTACTCAGTCTCCGTGGCGGCATATTTGCGCTCTCAGAATCAGGACCAAGACAAACAAGGATTACGTAGGCACGGGCTGGCTGATAGGACCCCGGACGATAATGACCGCCGGCCATTGTGTTTACATGCATGATCACGGCGGATGGGCTAAATCGATCAGCGTCATTCCGGCTATGGAAGGTCAGTCCCAGCCTTACGGCGTGTACAAATCTACGCGATTCAGCGCCGTCGATGGATGGACTGTCAACCGCGACTCAGACTTCGACTACGGGGTCATTCTCCTGAACGAGCCGGTGGGCAACCAGGCCGGCTGGTTCGCTTTCGCCGCTTTCGGCGAGGACCTGCTCAGATCCGTGGACGCAAACATCAGCGGATACCCTGCCGATAGAGAAGCCGCTGCGCGACAGTTTTTCCATGCTCGAAAGATAGTCCGCGCGTCCCACCGAAGAATCTATTATGAAATAGATACCTACGGGGGCCAGAGCGGCGCTCCGGTATGGCTGAAAGTAAACGGCAAGCGCGTGGCGGTCGGTGTTCATACCACAGGCTCGTCGACGGCCAACTTCGGCACGCTGATTACAAAAGAGGTATTCAATAATATGAGGCGCTGGAAAACCGCTCCTGAAGAATAAGCCTCGAAAGGTAGACCGGTAACAGGCTGCCTCAAACGTCAATCCGAATCGCCGCACGCGAACTATTTACTGTCTGAATAAGAAGCGAGCTTTCGCTCTAAAGTGAGGTGAATAATGGCTGAGATACGACCGCCACATGCAGAACCGCTGACCGATCGAATCGGCACGCATGATTTTGAGGATGGATCTGAGGGGACACCTCCTAACGCTGCCCCGGCCTCAGGCGCGGTTGCCGATGCCCGGGGCCAGGGCCACTTCAACGGGACGTTGACGATTAGCGATAACAAGGTCTCCTTACTGGCAGGCGGTATAAGAGTGGAAGTGCTAGCCAGCGACCATGCTCCTGAGAATGAGGCATCGCTTGTGCGCGAGCGAGGGCGCGCGGCTTCGATCTTCCGCGCTTATGACGGTAAGAGCGTGAACCTGCGCGGCGAGCAGCATAACGGTTACATCCTTCGCGCCAGTCTGTCGGAAAAGATGGTGCCTGCTGTATTCCCCCTGTCTCGTTCGGCGCGCGAGTCTTTCGAAGAAATCGTTACTACTATTAGAGAAAAAGGGGGTGATCTGCGCAGGAGCCGCGAAGTGATTTCGATCCGCCCCGGTTATCGTTTTACGAACGGATGGATCACAGATGAGCCTGCTATCGTTGTGACCGTGTTGCGCAAGAAGGAACGCGCGGCTATACCTGCGAGCGACTTGATTCCCGCGACAATCGGGAATTTCCGCGTCGACGTGACTGCGGCCACCCCGCTAGAGCAACTAAGACATGAGAGCGCGTCCGGAGCAGAAACATTTGCGAGGGCATTTCCTGAGCTGGCTTCAGCCGAGACGGACCTGGCCTTCCCGGGCTGGGAGAGCTACTTCGAGAGCGGCCTGGCCGAATCGGAGCCATCGATTCTGGAGGCGCTTTC
>DASTET010000509.1:0-5125 GCA_035709445.1 Blastocatellia bacterium
GGCGGGCCACGCGCTCGTCGAAGAACTCATCGCGCCGCACATACTCTGGATAGACGTTGAGCCGCTCTCTCAGCTCAAGCCCCGCCGCCTCGGTGCGCTCCTTTAGCGTCTCGATGTGCGGCCAGGGCTTTTCGGGGTTGATATAGTCGCGCGTGAGCGGAGAGATCCCGCCCCAGTCGTTTATCCCCGCTTTGAGCAGAGACGGATAGCGGTCATCGGAGAGATTCGGCGGGGCCTGCACGTTCACAACCCCAAGCACGAGCCGCGCGACCGCGAGAGTGCGAGCGTGGTCTGTTATCGAAGGCTCAGGATGATCGCGCATAGCAATATCCGGCTTGGCGCGGAAGTTCTGGACGATGATCTCCTGTATGTGACCGTACCGCTCATTCAAATCGCGTATTACAAAAAGCGCATCTACCCGGTCGTCGAGCGTCTCGCCTATGCCGATAAGAATCCCTGTCGTAAACGGGATGCGAAGCCTTCCGGCTTCTTCGATGGTCTTCAGCCGGAGCGAAGGCCGTTTGTCGGGCGCGTTGAAATGCGCACCTCCCTGAAGTGTGAGACTCTCGCTCGTGCTTTCGAGCATCAGCCCCATGCTCGGATTCGACTCTCTGAGCGAGAGCAGGTCTCTTCTACCCATAAGGCCCGGGTTTGCATGCGGGAGCAACCCGGTCTCGTCGAGCACTCGCCTGCTCATTTCGGCAAGATAGGCGAGCGTCGTCTTATGCCCGAGCCGCCTGAGCGTTTCGCGCATCTCAGGAAAGACGGCCTCGGGCCGGTCGCCCAGGCTGAACAGGGCCTCCTTGCAGCCAAGCCGCGCGCCCGCTTCTGCTACGGCAAGGACTTCGTCGGGCGTCATCGTGCGCGCGCCCGGCTGATCTGCATCTTTGCGAAACGTGCAGTAGCCGCAGTAATCGCGACAAAGGTTGGTGAGCGGTATGAAGACCTTCTTTGAATAAGTCACCGCCCGCCCCTTGAGCCTTTCGCGCAACTCAACCGCCGCGCCGAGCAGCCCTTCAATCTCTTCCTCGCGGCTTGCGCGTATGAGCGCGCGGGCAGACTCACGCGTGATCTCTCCCTCGCGCGCGGCGGAGAGGGCCTCTTCGAAAGTGATCTTATGTGTAGAGATCAGCGCCTGCATCTTAATCAGAACTGGCTGCGAAACTCCGGTATGACTTCTTCGGCGAACCGGCGGAGCGAATCGTGGTTGAACGGCGCGCTCGCTATCCCTATGAAATGGGTGACGCCCGTCTCGACGTATGCGTGTATGCGGTCTCTTATCTCGGCTGACGATCCGACGAGCAGAGCGGGCTCCACGTTTTCGGGAGGCTGGCCGAAGGCTTCGGCCATGCGGCGCACGGCAGCCTCTTTCTCATCTTTTGAATCGGTCACTAGCATAAAGCCCGCCCACGATACTTCGATCTCATCGAGATTGCGCCCGACCGCAGCGCAGTGCTCGCCGAGGACGTTCAGCTTGTGGCGAAACAGCGGGGGCGGCCCGAATGTGTTCCACTGGTCCGCGTGTTTCGCAACGACCCTGAGCATGAGCTTTTCGCCCGAGCCTCCCATCATGATCGGCGGGCGCGGCTTCTGAACCGGCTTCGGCTCGCAGTATGCGTCTTTGAGCTGGTAATAGTCTCCCTCGAAGGTGACCTGACGCTCGGTCCACAGCCGTTTGATGACCTCAGCCGCTTCGTCCGAGCGGCGTATCCGCTCGGCGACGTTGTAAAAGGGGATTCCATAAGCGTCGTGCTCCATCTCGAACCACGCCGCGCCTAATCCCATAATAGACCGCCCGTCGGTTGTGTGATCGAGCGTCGCGCCCATCTTGGCGAGCACTGCGGGGTGGCGATAGGTGTTGCCGGTTACGAGCACCCCTACCTTCACGCGCGGGGCTTCTGCCGCAAGCGCCGCAAGCAGCATCCAGCCTTCAAAGCACGGCCCCGTCGGGTCGCTCATTATCGGGAAGAAATGATCGAAGGTCCACGCAGTATCATACGCAAGCTCGTCGATGAGCTTCCAGGTGTCTCGCAGCTCCTGCCAGGTCGTATGCTGCTGCGGCGTCTGTATTCCGAAACGTACAGGTTTTGACATCGTGCGGCTTTCTCCTCTCTACTCACCGGCGCTCCACAGTTTTATGCTGCCGGGCGTTATCTTGATTATCGCGCGGCTATCGATGGCCATGCGGCGGTACT
Source organism: Blastocatellia bacterium (assembly GCA_035709445.1). Taxonomy (GTDB): domain Bacteria; phylum Acidobacteriota; class Blastocatellia; order UBA7656; family UBA7656; genus DASTET01. Next base: position 2,196 of record DASTET010000509.1, read on the forward strand.
GCGGGTATTTCTCTCTGAGAAGCGCGACCGCGTGCGCATGCTCCGGGCCGTCGTGATCGCGCTCGATAATCTGAGCCGCTCCGCGTATGAGAACAAAGTATAGCTTACTCCAGTCTTCCGAGTAGTCGTCAATGACGAGCGCGACCTGCGGGTTCACCTCGATGTTTCGGACGCGCTTCAACTGTCGCGGGGCGACGCTTTTTGGCTTCTCGTCAAGCGGCGAGTATATGTGCTCGCCGTCGAACGCATAGCAGATGGGGACGACCGAAGGGCGAGCGCCCTCGTCAGCCGTCGCAAGCCGGGCTACCCTTCGCTCGCGTATAAGCTCTCCTGCGCGATGGTCTATATCGAGCTTCATATTCTCGATACTTCTTTCAACTGCTCCATTCTTCTCTCCAGCCTCGAATCATCATCCAGGGCTTCAGCATACAACGCGCGAGTTGAAAAGAACAACCAGCGCCTTTCAGTTCCCGGACCTGAGTAATCATGAACCGCAGAGGAATAATTCAATCCTCTGCGGTTATTTCGACATCAAACGACAAAAAGCTCCACTTTCATTTGAGATTTGGCATCTCATTCCGGAAAATGGCAGATGAAAAATGGAAAATGGAAAATGGAAAATGAACAAAGACCTGCGGGTCGGGCTCATCGGAGGGACCGGCGAAGAGGGCCGGGGGCTTGCGCTCAGATGGGCGATGGCCGGCGCGCGCGTGATGATCGGGTCGCGGACGCTTGAGCGCGCGCGCTCTGCGGCTGACGATCTGAACCAGCTTCTCGGCGGCGAGATGATAAGCTACGGCGAGAATCAGAAGGCCGTTGCCGAATCCGAGCTTGTGCTGCTCACCGTCCCATTCGAGCACGCCGCTCTTACGCTCGAATCGCACCGCGACGATTTTCAGCCCGGCTCGATCCTCATAGACATCACCGTCCCCGTCTCGTTTGAAAAAGGGCGTGTCCGCTACCTGGAACTGCCGGAAGGCTCGGCAAGCGAGCACCTCGTTGCGCGGCTGCCTGAGCATGTTCCGCTGGTCGCTGCATTCAAGACCGAGCCCGCGCATATGCTCGTCGATCCGCAGGCCGCGCTCGATTGCGATACGTTCGTCGCAAGCGATTCGAAAGAGGCAAAGTCGCGCGTGATCGAAGCCATAAGCTTTATCAAAGGGCTCCGGCCCGTGGATGCGGGGACGCTTTACAGCGCCCGCGCACTCGAGCGCATGACGGTTCTGCTCATAGGCATCAATCGCCGCTACAAGGTTAAGACCGGGCGGTTCCGCCTGCTGGGGCTGTGATTCGACATGAAGATAACAACGCTGGCCGGCGGGATCGGCGCGTCAAAGTTTCTGCTCGGCCTGGCCGGCTGTGTCGAGCCGGAAGAGATCACCATCATCGCCAACACGGGCGATGACATAGAGATGTTCGGCCTGCGCATCTCGCCCGACATCGACACGATCACTTACACGCTCGCCGGTCTAATAAACGAAGAGACAGGCTGGGGGCTTCGCAATGACAGCTTCGAATGCCTCAAGTGGATCGCGCGTTACGGAGAGGCTTCGTGGTTCAATCTCGGCGACCGCGACCTTGCGACACACATCTATCGCACGGCCGCGATGCGGCGAGGGCTTTCTCTATCTGAGGTGACGGATCATATAAGGCTCTCTCTAAGCGTCAGCTCGCGCATACTGCCTATGACCGATTCCTACACGCCGACGCGCGTGATAACGGATGAAGGCGAGATGCACTTTCAAGAGTATTTCGTGCGTCGCCGGTCGGAGCCGCGCGTCATCGAGATACGCTTTGACGATATTGAGTCTGCGCGGCCCGCAAGTGGAGTCGAAGACGCTATAACTGAAGCCGAGCTGGTGATCATCTGTCCGAGCAATCCGTTTATAAGCATCGGGCCGATCCTCGCCGTCCCGGGCGTGCGAGAATGCTTGAGAGAGGCGGCGGCGCGCGTCGTCGCCGTAACGCCGATCATCACGGGCCGCGCGCTCAAAGGGCCGTCGGCGGACATGCTTCGTTATCTGGGGCACGATGTATCGGCGCTCGGAGTAGCCCGAATCTACGGCGATTTTGCGAGCCGGTTCGTGCTCGATGAAGCGGACAGAGATTTGAAGAGCTCGATAGAAGCGCTCGGAATGCGCGTGCTCGTAACCGACACGGTAATGAAGACGATAGAAGACAAGAGGCGGCTGGCCCGGTCGGTTGTGAGTTTCGCTTCACACTTATGAAAGCGGTCCTGATCCCGGTCAAAGACCCCTCGCGCGGCAAGACGCGACTGTCACGGCTGCTCTCGGCTGAAGAGCGGCGGCGGCTCGCCTGGGCGATGTTTGAAGACGTTTGCCGCGCGGTGAAATCGGCCCGCCTGCCCGACCGCGTTTTCGTCGTCACGAGCTTTGAGCCAGCAATCGAGCACGCCAGAAGGATCGGGTGGGAAGTCATAATCGAGCAGGCGCAGGTATCGGAGAGCGCATCGGTCGATCTTGCGTCGCGCGAGCTTGCCGGTCGCGGGTTCGATCTGGTGATGCGGCTTCCAGCCGATGTGCCGCTCGTCAGGGCGGAAGACATCGACGAGCTGATGTCGGTCGAGATGCGCGCCCCGGCGGCGCTGCTCGTCCCCTCGCGCGAAGGGACGGGAACGAATGCGATAATCAGGACGCCCGCCGATCTCTTCCCTTCGCGGTTCGGACCGAATTCGCTCGCGCTTCACAAGCAAGAAGCGTCTCGCGTCGGGGTAGAGTGCCTGATCAAAGAGAGCGCGCGGATCGCGCTCGACATAGACGAGCCGGAAGACATCGCGGCGCTGATGAGAGACGGGCGCGGGACCGCGGCCTTCGACCTTCTGGTCGAGATGAACATAAATCTGAGATTTGAGATTTGAGATTTGAGATTCAGATCAAGGGCGTGCCGGGCATGCCGGAGGTCGCGGCGGG
>DASTET010000510.1:0-2178 GCA_035709445.1 Blastocatellia bacterium
ATCGATTCGTAGCCTATTGGGGCGTCGCCATGCTAATCCTCAGCCACACTCGAATGCTGCTACCGAACAAGATGTGCGTGACTGCTACCGCCTGCTTCTCAATAAGGAACCAGATGAAGCCGGGCTTGCCTATTGGCGTTCTCTGATACGTACGAAACAGATTCCCGTATCCGCAATTGTCGATGCCATGCTCAAAAGTGTGGAGTTCAAAGCTCTTCATGCCGCGCGTAACAAACCGAGCCTCGTCGAGTGCGCAGAGTTCAAGATCTACGCGCGGGCAAATGACCTCTTTATCGGAAAGGCTATCATCCAAACGCGTGAGTACGAACCTCACGTAGCTCAACACGTCCGTCGTCTACTGCGCCCCGGAGACGCCTTCGTAGATGTCGGCGCCAACGTCGGGTTCTTCACGCTTCTGGCCGCGACGCTCGTAGGTCCACACGGTAAGGTCATTGCCTTTGAACCCAATTCGGACAACTGTGATCTTCTACGCCATAGCCTGGCACAGAACAAGCTGAACAATGTGCGTCTGCACCAAACCGCAGTCGCCGAGGCCGCGGGGCAGATCGCTCTCTCCAGCGGCGGCGCCGACAGTAACGCGCGAATCATGCGTCCCGAAGAGCTACACGGCTTACAAGAACACTTTGCACACGTCGAAGCTGTGACGCTGGACGAGGCACTTCAAGGTGAGTCGCGCATCGATCTTATCAAAATGGATATCGAGGGCGCCGAACCGCGCGCCTGGCAGGGCATGCAGGCCGTGCTTCGCAACCACCGGCCGGCGCTGATAAGCGAATACTCGCCAGACCTCATCCGCGCCACAAGCAACTGTGATCCCCGCTCGTATCTCGAGCAGCTTTGGCAGGGACACACCGTCTCTATTCTGGAACGTTCTGGCGTCACGCGCCCGGTCGCTGACGTACAAGAAATCGTCGACGCTCATACCGCCGCGGCAACCGCCGGGCTTAAGCACCTCGACCTCCTCGCGCTCCCACGCGTGTAGCATGTCCGAGAACCCCTTGAAGCGGACGCAGATGACGCGGATAACTCAGATTTTTCTGGCTAATCACTTGAAAAATCATGTAAATCTGCGCTACCGTTGACGGGCATCTGCGTCCCATTCTTCTTATGAAAATCGCTTTCGTCACTCCCTGGTACGGCCCGCACGTCACCGGCGGCATGGAAACAATTACGCGCCAGACCGTCACGCGGCTGCGCAGGGCCGGCTTCGACATAGAAGTGCTCACCACCTGCATCCGCGACTTCCACGCCGATTGGTCCATCAACTATCAGCCTTCCGGCCTCGACACGTTCGACGGCGTACCCGTGCGCCGTTTTGCCGTCCAGCAGCGGGACAAAGCCGCCTTCGACCGCGTCAACTTCCAACTCATGCACGGCCGCGCCGTTTCGGAGGTGGACGAGCAGCTCTTTCTCCGCGAAATGTTCCGCTGCCCGTCGCTATTTGACTTCATTGCCGAAAATTCCGGCGACTACCTCTTCTTCTTTGTCCCATACATGTTCCCAACCACCTACCGTGGCGCCCAGATCAGTCCCGAGCGCTCGGCGATCATTCCCTGCCTGCACGACGAGGCCTACGCCTACCTCGACGTCTTTCGCCGCGTAATGCCCGCCGTTCGTGCGCAACTCTTCTTCGTGCATGCCGAGCGCGAGCTTTCCGAGCGCCTATACGGTAGGCCGCCTGGCCAGATTCGAGAAGTCGTGGGCGGTGGCGTGGACGATGACGTCCAGGGCGACGCCGGCCGTTTTCGCCAGAAATTTGGCATCCACGAGCCTTTTTTTCTCTATGTAGGCCGCAGGGAAGCAGGCAAAAATGTGCCACAACTGCTCGATTACTGGCAGCAATACTCGCAAAGTAGCCCGAGCGCGCCCAAACTACTGCTCATTGGCAAAGGACAAATTCTCCTGCCGTCCCCCGCCGTCGGCGACGTCGCGACCGTCGTCGATCTGGGCTTCGTCAGCCTGCAGGACAAGTTTGACGCTTGCGCCGCCGCCACAGCTCTCATTCAGCCATCGCTCAACGAAAGCTTTTCGCTAGTCCTGATGGAAAGCTGGCTTGTAGAAACCCCGGTGCTCGTCCACGGCCGCTGCGCCGTGACGCGCGAGCATTGCCGGCGCGCCAACGGCGGGCTCTACTACACCAATTTCGCCGAGTTCGCC
>DASTET010000511.1:0-3274 GCA_035709445.1 Blastocatellia bacterium
GCGAGTGGGCGTGACCGAGCTTGACCCCGGAGCGGCGGTCGCTGTAACGGTCCTCGACCTGCTCAGGTTTCGGCCCGGCGTGACGATGGAGACCTTCACTACCGCAACGAGGCCGCTTTCGTCTGGCGGCGAACACCGCTTCTTTGCGGGCGGCCAGGAGCTTGCGTTATCTACGGGAAGACCCAACGGCAGCGGGGGCGACGGCAACCAGCCGAGTCACTGGAAGGACAATACCTTTCTCGGGTTCAATATAGGCATAATGGACCCCCGGCTCGCTCGCGGCGAGCGCGCGGTCATTACGGATAACGACCTTCTTGCGTACGATGCCTTCGGCTTTGCGCTCACGAACGACACGGGAGGAGGCACGGGCGCGCCCGCGATAAACAGCGTTTCGGGCAGACTTCAAGGCGATGTGTTGACTCTAATCGGAACGGCCTCGGACCCGCAGGGCGATATAACGCAGGCCGAAGTCTCGTTCCTGAACAGCGCTGGAAATCAGGTAGGTCAGACCCGGCAGCTCGGAATCGTTTCGGGCGGGTCTGCCACCTTGAATTACTCTTTCCAGGTTAACGGCCTGAGCGATTTGCCCTCGGCCACGAAAGCCAGGCTTGTATTCATAGACGGTCAGGCGAATCGAAGCCTTGGGGCCGTAGCAGATTTCAGCCTTGCAGATGCGGGCGGGCCTAACATCAAGAACGTCACCCATAACGGCGCGAAGCTGGTAATAAAGGGCAGCTCACTTATAGGGCAGGTCCAGATTGAGGTCAACGGCGTGATCGTGGCCGCGAAGAATAACGCCGCAAACGGCAAGGTCAAGATAAAGGGCAGCCTTGCGGCGTTTAATATCAGAAGCGGGTCGAACCGCGTCCGCGTCTTCAAAGGCGGGCTGTTCTCGAATATCTTTGTCGCCAACTTCTAATCTGACTCGCTCACAACAGAGGACACGCAGCAACACAGAGGAATAACAGAAACAGCCTCTGTGTTCCTCTGTGTCCCTCTGTGGTTGATAAGGCTCTCTCATTCTCTTGCGTCTTGATCCAAACAGGATGAACGAGATTTACCCTTTCGGGTGATGGGTTTTGTTAATCCTGTCAATCCTGTCTGTCCAAATTCTTCATATCTCAAAAAAGTATTGCCTACAGCTTATTTTGGGATATTCTCTTTGTGACTCTGAGCAGCAAATCCCCTTAATTGACAGCCTGCCCCTGTAACGATTTCTGCTTGCGGAACTCGCCACGGAGGGTAGGTGCATGGTCCGGCGCATAACTTTACGATTCAAGCTCTTGTTTTTGACATCGTTGTTGTTGTCATCCGGTCTGCCCGCGACAATGAATATGAGGGCAGCGGCCCAGGACAACGAGAATCAATATCAACTGACAGGCGTCAGCCTGCCTGAAGGCTGTGTGCTTTATAGCGCGGGTGGAGAAGCGGCTTGCCGTCAGGCCGACCAGGAGGAATCGCTCTTTATCTCAAACCGGGTTCACGACCCATCTCTCAATGTGATATCCCCGGTCAGACAGCACCAGCAGGAGGGGCTTACGATAGTATTGCGGGCGACTGAACAGCTTGAGAGCTTTCCGCAGGCGAAAGCCGCCTTTCTAAAAGCCGCCGCGCTCTGGGAGTCGCACATCCAGACGCCTATGACAGTGATTGTAGATGTAGACTTCGGCTCCACGTGGTTCGGGTTCGACTACCCGGAAAACGTGATAGGGATGACGAATCCGCAGGTGCTTGTGGCTCAGCCGTTCTATCAGATGATGCACAGGCGACTGTTGGACACGGCGTCGAGCCAGCACGAATTATCCCTCTATGAATCGCTGCCTGCCATCGAATGTCCTACGGACATGGGCGGCACGAGGACCGTTTACGCGCCGTCTGCCGTCTTTCGCGCTCAGAACTTCATCAACCCGGTCGCGGAACCGACGGGAGAGCCGCCCAGCTTCGGGCCGCCGCCTGCGATAGGGTTCAATTCGGCGTTCAGTTACGATTTTGATCCGAGCGACGGGATCGATTCGGACAAGATAGATTTCGATGCCGTGGCCACGCACGAGCTGGGTCACGTGCTCGGTTTCATAAGCGTGACCGGGCGGATCGAGATTGACCCGTCGCTTCCTGTGGGTGTTTCGGTCTGGGACGTGTTTCGGGTCCGATTCGGGGCGACGATGGAGTCGTTCCCGACCGACTCGCGAATACTCTCTTCCGGCGGCGATCAGTTCTTTTATGTGGGCGACCAGGAGATGCCTCTCTCGACGGGGAGGCCGGACGGGACAGGCGGAGATGGACGGCAGGCGAGCCACTGGAAGGACGATTCCATATTGAACCATCGCATAGGCATCATGGACCCGACCCTTCCGCTTGGCAAACGCCAGACCGTAACGCTCAATGACCTTGAGGCTCTCGATCTGTTCGGCTACCGGATAAAACCGGTAGGCAATAATCGCCCGGCGATCAATTCACTTGAAGCCGATCTTGTCGGCGAGCTGATGACGATATCGGGGACATCTACAGACCTCGACGGGGACATCGTTCAGGCGCAGGTGAAGCTCATAGACAATAAGGGGCAGACTGTCGGCGAGACTGCGCCGTTTGCCGTAGATTTCGGAATCCCTGCCAATATTCATTTCACTATCCCGTTTGGCGAGATGGGGCGGTTCCCCTCGGTCGTCAAGGTGGGTCTGACATTGATAGACAGCCTCGGCAACCGCAGCGAGACCGAGGTCGCCGATTTCACCGGAGGCGACGCGGCCGGGCCGAAGATATCGAAGGCAACGCTCAAGGGAGAAAAGCTCACGCTGAAAGGGAAGCGAATGGGAGGCAATCTCCAGGTTGAGATAAACGGCATTGTCGTTGCGCCGCCCGCTGCTATCGCAGCTAACGGGAAGAAGCTGACCGTCAAGGGTCAGGCTTTCGAATTGAACCTGCAATCCGGAGCAAACCGCGTGCGGGTGATAAGCAACGGTCTCCGCTCTAACCTTCTTGTAATCACTCTTTAATGTTTTGAGAGGGGGACAGGCCAGCCTGTCTCCCTCTCATATTTCGAATCTGAAATCTAAAATCTCAAATCGGCCCGGAAGTATTTGCGCCTGCGCGGAATGATGATAAATTTGCGTGCTATGGGATTGCTTTCGTCTTCAAAATCCCGCCCTCCGATAAGAGCCTGGCTCCCCTATTTTGTGCTGGCCGTCTCTTTATTGCTGACTGTTGTTGTGGCACAGTACGTGGCGGTCACGGCTGAGGCGAAAGATCAGCTCAGGTTTCAGACGGACGCTCAGCA
>DASTET010000512.1:0-4378 GCA_035709445.1 Blastocatellia bacterium
AGGTATGAGCGCTCTCCCTGCTTCTGGACATCTCTCCTGTCGAGCAGCAAGGGCTGGCGGAAAGAATCGCCAAACCCGACATCAACCAGCCATCTGTCTTCAAGCGATACCATCAAGGTCATATGATCGAAGTCCGGCCCGAACCCTCCATCAGGTCTGGCTACCCCTGCTGATAGCATCGTGACGTTGAAACCGAGCTGGCCCAGCAGGAAGGCGAACAGGCCATTCAGCTCGTAGCAGAAACCGCCGCGCCGCCGCAGGACGATCTTGTCGAACAACCAGGCATTCCGAAGCAGAATGTGCTCGTTCGTATGGATACTGAGATTCTCGAAAGGAACAGTCAGCAAGTGTGAAAGCTGCAAATCGCGCAATGATCCGCTGGAAGGCAGAAGCGACCCTTTATAACCTATCCGTTCCAGGTATGCCTTTAGATCCATGAAATACTCCGCCATATTATGGTTGTAGATTAGCTGATACGACTCAAGACAGGTTACTGTTGCTTACAGTTTATGTCTATGCAAGATGGCTAGCAAAGAGGAGGTAAATCAGTCTTCTGCAACCAGCCATTCTTCAGAACGTCCCGACCCCACAGACACACCGTAAATACCACACCCAATCCTCTCTTCTTTGTTCTTTCCGCTTACAACTAATCCGGTCCGGCACGCATCTTGCGTTTAGAGACTGATATGGATCGAAGCTCTGCAAAATCGAGACCGAATAGCAGAGGAGCAGGCTTCTGGGTTGTCTCCTTGAAAGCCGCCAGTCTGCTGATCGCCGTGTTTCTTGGTCTGGCAGCAGGTCGGTTCGGGGGGACAGCTTTACTTCATGCCATCAATCCACTTGAACCAGCCAGTCCTTCTGTAACACCTACCTCTACCCAACCTGTCGAAGTGGAGCCTGAGCCGCCGCCTGTCCCTGAGCCGCCCGCGCCCGAAGAGAGCACCAGAAAGGAAGAATCAATTGAAGAGAGGCTGAAGCGAGAGGCCATGAAGGAGCTTCGAAAGAGAATGAAACAGGCAGAGCGAGAGATCAGGAAAAGGACGGGGATAGGTAAAGAGGGGCGCTAAGATGCGAGTGCGTCCTGGTCTGTTGAACGACGCTCGCCCGGTGACATTAGACTTGACAGTGCTGCTGCCCCCTTAGCCCAAACAAGCCAATCGCCATTCCTCTGGAACTCAACCCGGTCAATCGGTCTCTAACCGCCTGAGCTTGCAAAACCCATATCGAGCGCCGTCCCTATCGAGGGCAACTGTGAAAGGAACCTTGAAGCTCGACCTGCGGATGCCTCTGAAAAAGTAGTTCGCTTCCGCGGCCAGTGCAACTTGAACGTATATAACCTGTCGGCATTGACTGGAGAAGAGGTCGAAGACCTCATCAGGCGAACAGAAGGGCGTCTCTGCGTCCGGTTCTACAGGCGCAAGGACGGCACTATACTTACTCGGAATTGTCCTGTCGGGCTGCAAGCGGTCAAAGAGAAAGTATCTCGAATCTCAACTGCGATAGCCGCAGCCTTACCAGGCTTTCTGGCCCACCTGGGCCTTCTCTTGTGGATTGACAGAGACAGGGTCGAGACAGGTGTCCTGCCGGTGCTAATTGATCGCCGGGATCAAGTGAACTTGTACCCCACTGTGACCGGAATGATAGTTCGGAATGTTCCTGAATCCGAAATAGAGACTGTCAGAAGAAGCGAGAGCTTCATCCGGCAAAGAGCGATCCTTAAGGTGACTCCGACCTACAATGGACGGGGACGTGTAAAAGGGGATGTGGTCGTGAGAATAATCATTTCAGAGGGAGGCTATGTTATTTATGTCGTGAGCGTTTAGAACGCGCGATTGTATTATGACAAATCTGCGACAAGCCAATACCCTCTGTGTCGGATGGTATGAAGGAGCCTTCGTTCTACCCGATGATACGTTCGGCGATACAGGCAAGGAGCGAATGCTTTATCAATCCCCCACCGGATCGCATCACAATATCCGGGTGGGCGGCACGCTTCAAGACTGGCAAGTGAATGTTGCTCGATACTGCACGGGCAATCCGCGGCTGGTGTTTGCCGTGTCGTGTGCTTTCGCAGGCCCTATTCTACAGCTAGCCGGGGAAGGCGGCGGCGGGTTTCATCTGCGTGGACTCACGACCACCGGCAAGACCACAGCCCAGACCGTAGCGGGTTCAGTTTGGGGAGGGGGCGGCAGCAAGGGCTATTTGCAGAGCTCGCGCACGACTATAAACGGGCTTGAGCCAGTTGCAGAGCTGCACAATAACGGGCTGCTCTGTCTTGACGAAATAGAGCAATGCGACCCGCGAGTGGTCGGAGAGGTCGCATATATGCTGGCCAACGGTATAGGGAAAGCCAGGATGACGCGCGGCATCGGAGCAAGGAAGAAGGTCGAATGGGACATGATATTTGCATCAACGGTTGAGTCTCCTCAGGAGATTTCAGTACACCTCCCTGGTGAATGCGGGCGTATTACGAGCGTTTAGACTTTGAAGCCAGTCATAGCTTTACTCAAGGCGCGGCCAGAAGCCACACGTCATACACCCATCGCCCCATGTGAGCGGGACCACCGATATTTACATTCGCTCTATATCGGAACCAGTTTCCGTGGCTATCGCGTCGCCTGGACTCTCTATATGCAAGGTCAACTGACTCGACGCCACGAGATGCTAATAAATACAATTCTCCCGGCTCTGAAATCCCATTCTGATTCGTGTCGGTCCATAACCGCAAAGATGTATAGATAGCATCTCGACTGTCTATAACCCCGTCATCATTACCGCCATTGACTGTCTTATCAAACTCAGCAAGTGCCAGAAACCCATTCGGCCTTGATGATATTGGCTGCGGGGTATAATCACCAAACAGTTCTCTGCCATCATCTATGCTGCCATTGCCGCTACGGTCGAGCGCGAGCCATGCATCATCACTGTCAGGCGCGGTCCAGGCAGTCTGTTTTGCCACGCCGCTGCCATCTCTATCGAACCTTATACCTCCGCTCAAGTCCGTCAGTCTGAAGCCGTCTCCCTGAAGGTCTATCAGTAAGGGTGTATAGCAGCTTCCATTATAGCAACCTGCGCCTCCGTTATTTATACAAGTCTGTTCATAACACCCCTCATCGCCGCCACCGCCCTGGCAGGTATTTAGAACCGTGGCTGAGCCAGGCTGGCCATTTGGTCTGGTGATTCCATTACCTCCATGAGACCCGAAAGAACCGCCTCCACCCGTGCCCCCAGGAATTCCATTCTGTGGGCTGAAGCCAAAACAAGTGGTTGTCCCAGCATTTCCAGGATTACCGAGTGCTCCACCTTGTCCCGGTTGTCCGCCGGAGCCTCCTGCGCCACCCTGGCCGCCAAATCCTGCGTCAACGGGGATTGGTATAACAGTCACATTGCACGACTCATTCGTTACACTGATATTTCCGCCGTTTCCGGCCAACCCTCCATCTCCAACGCGACCACCATCGCCGCCTCTCCCGCCTGTCCCTCCCGTGCCGCCGTTGCCTCCGTTTCCGGGTCCAGTATTGCAGTTGCAACTATTCGATCCATTGCCGCCTCTACCGCCGACCCCGCCGGTGCCACCCGGCCCACCGTTGCCACCCGCGCCGCCCGGCCCGCCGGTACCGCCTATTGCAGAATACATGTAAATGCCACTGGCATTGGCAGGGATGTTGGTAATTAAACTGCCAGCGTTTTGCCCATCACCTCCATCTTGCCCATCTTGCCCATCTTCGCCGGTCCCGCCAGTATCAAAAGGAGGGGACCCGGCCTCGCCATTGACTGAGGCGCAAGAACCAGGAGCCCCATTATCTCCAGGCGGGCCCGTTGGTCCAATATTCCCATGCCCTCCCCCGAATCCAGGAGAACCATCCAGCCCATCCTTAATTCTCCCCCCCCTTGCATATGACCTGCTCTGCTCACAGGTAAGCCAGCCGACCCTGACGGACTGAAGCTTGCGGTGAGCATTTCAGCATAAAGTGCCGCAACCTTATTCTCCTCTCTAGGACGATTGAAATCATTCGAGGTCCTCCTCAAATTCCGGAGCGCGCCGGTCCGTATCGTAACGATTGGAACCCTCCGTTGCATATCTGGTCTCCGGTCAGCCCGTTCCGGAAAGAGTTTTTCTTCGGATTCGATTATGAAATAGACACATCACGACCTGGCGCGATTATCTCGACATTGGGACCACCATAGACCACACGTTTAGCGACAATGACTAAATTACCTGAGGCATTCATTTTTTCAGGCAGAAATAGAGTATGTGCAAAATAAACACCGTTCAGTCGTCCTGATCGTATATGCTTGTTCTCGTGCATCTGCGGCATAGCGTTAAAGTGTGGTGCCAGCCTTTCGCGCCAATCCGGTTCGAGCAGATCCTCGGGAT
>DASTET010000513.1:0-8582 GCA_035709445.1 Blastocatellia bacterium
TCGGCAATTGCGTGTCCGCCGAGTCTCACGAGCTCTTCCACGCGCCGGACCGCCAGCTCAGGGCTGCTGAGCCAAATAAAAATAAGATCGAACTCGTAGCCGTTCTGTTTCAGTTCAGCAATCCACGGCGCATAAAACCGACTCGCCAGCGTGCTTTCAAACGCGAAATTCTCACGCCGCTCGGCCAGGTCGCGCAGCCGATTGAGCATCACGCGCCCGGCTTTGAAAGCAACTTTTTCTGGCGCAAAGGCGGAGAGCCCCTGCGCTATGGTATCTGCGTTAACATACTCTGTCAGCCCAAACGTATCGCGCAACAGGTGCGGCGCAAGAGTGGATTTGCCAGCCCCATTGCAACCTGCGATCACTATAATTCTCGGTTTCGGCTCCATCACAAAAACACAACCGATCAATCGCCCCTCCCGCCCGCGCCGAGCTTCTTTAGCACGCTGTAATGAGAGATGCTACGGGTAACCATAAAGCACGCGCGCAGTAACCGGATTTGCCTGAGTGCTCCCGAAGAGAGAGAATAGTGTCATTTTTCAGCGGGCACATTATACAAGGCTGACAGAAGAAGGCAAAAGCAGCCGGTCAGATTACTATGACTCACCGTGATTGTAAGCTGGCTCACTTCTAATCAAGTTGTCTGTTGTTTCAATTTAATATGCTCATCAGCCTGCCCCGGACAGAGCAGTTTCGGGAGCCTGCTCGGCCTGCCCTTCCGGGATCAGTTCCTATGTGACATCAATCCCTAAGCACAACCTGCTGTTAAGTTGAGGGGACGGTTGATGATTTCTCCGCACGAAACCCTGGCCCGCGCAATACCTTGCCCGGCGTGGCACCGGTGTACTTCCCGTCTTCAATGACGATCCCGCCATTGACGACCACAAACTTCATCCCTTCTGAGACCACATCGGGTTGGCTAAAGGTCGCGCGATCGCGAATTGTGTTCGGATCGAAGATGACGATGTCTGCCGCCAGCCCCTTCGCCAGGCGCCCGCGGTCATACGCCATGATTTCGTTGGCAGCCACTGCCGTCATTCGGTGAATCGCTTCTTCCAGCGTCAAAGCGCCAAGCTCGCGCACATACCGTGCGAGCACGCGCGGAAACGAACCGAAGGCGCGCGGATGGCTGATGACGGCGGCGCGAGTAGAGCCGCCGGGTCCGCGCTGGCTGCCGCGATCTGACGATGGGGCGGGGCCTGCATCGGTGTCGAATGAAATGAAGTCTTGCTTCATCGCTTTGATCTTGTTGGCTTCCGACATGCTTTGCGGCATGGCAAATGCGCCCGCGCGGGCAATGGCAAAAAAGAGGTCCCACGGGTCCTGGTTCAAGGCGCGGGCCATCTCGGCCAGCGATTTGCCATTGTGGACAGCAAAGGCCGGGATTTCATTGCCTGCGATCATAATGCGCTCCCAATCCTTCCCGGCGTGCGCAAACCAGTTCTCCCAATCTGTGGTCGTTTCCATCTCACGGCGAATCTCAGCGCGCATTTGCGGATCGTTCAACCGCCGCAGCAGTTCCTCCGGCCCTTTCGCCGAATGGCGCGGGTGTATCAGCGCGCGAATGAAGAGGCCGTTATTGACGTATGGATAAATATCGGCGCCGACCTCTTGCCCGGCCGAGCGCGCCGCCTTGATGCGCGCAATCGCCAGATCCATCTTGCCCCAGTTTGCGCGCCCGGCGGTCTTCAGGTGAAAAATATGAACCGGCGTGTTCGCCGCTTTGCCGATGCGCAAGGCTTCATCAATTGCTTCGAGCAGCCTGTCGCCTTCGTTGCGCATGTGTGTGTAATACCGTCCGCCATACAAACCTGCGACTTTGGCCAGTTCCGTGATCTCTTCCTCCGGCGCATAAACGGCGGGCGGATAGATGAGCGAAGTCGAAAGGCCGATGGCTCCTGCTTCCATTGCTTCGCGCACGAGCGTTTTCATCCGCTCCATCTGCTCTGGCGTGGCGCGCTTGTCTTCCAGCCCGACGACGATGGCGCGCAATTGCGTGGCGCCCACGGTCTGCGCCACGTTCATCGGCATCCGGTTTTTTTCGAGCAACGCGAAGAACTCCCGCATCGTGCGCCAGCCCAGTCTACGGCCCTCTTCTTCGCTTAAGGGGGCGTCCGATCTGCCTTCACCACAATTGATGGTGGTAATGCCCTGCGTGAGCAAATTAAGAGCGGCATGGTGATCGTACAAAAACGGCGCGGCAGTCTGGCCCATCATATCAATAAAGCCCGGCGCGACGACCAATCCGGTAGCATCAATCGTGCGCGTGGCTTTTGCCTCGGCCAGACGGCCAATCGCCGTGATGCGGCCATCCTGAATCGCCACATCCGCGCGATACCACGGCGCGCCTGTGCCATCAACGATGCGACCGTTGCGGATGAGCAGATCGTACTCGGCCTGCCCCTGTGATTGAGCGATGTGGATAGGAATGAAGGCTGCGATCACACCGATGATAACCAGCAATCTCACAGCTTTTTTCATATGAGTATCCTCGACAAAGAGCCTGAACCCCGGTATTGCCGCAGCGCGCTGCTTACGAAAGCGGACTCCGCCTGAAGAATTTCGCAGGGCGGAGTCCGCAAAAGCGTGCTTAACTCGCTGCCCTTACTTGATGAGCGTACCCTGTGAGGCGACGACCAGCCAGCGCCCGTCGCGCTTGGCGTACACGTCGGTGTAACGAATTCGGCGGTCCATCGGCTGCCCCTTCTCATCGCGCCCCTTGAGGCGGTACACGCCGGTGACTATCCCCGTATTGCCTTCCACCCGCACGTCCATGTCCGAGGCCACGGCGGAATCAAACACCTCCTTCCTGTTCCTGATGTCCGCGACCTCTTCCGCCTTCGTGGTGAGCTTCCCCGTCAGGCTGCTGACGCCGTAGAAGTCGGCGGCGAAATTCCGCTCGAACCAGGCCACGTCGCCCCGCTTGTCGGCTTCGCTCCACTCCATCTCCATGTAGAGTAACTGTCCGGCGTCGTCCAGCGGCCCGCCGGCGTCGCTGATCACCTTCCACTCCCCGCCCCGCTTCTCTAGAAAGTGGACGCTGCGCGTGTAGGTGTTCCGCTCTTTGCCGTCCACCTTCGCGGTAATGATGTTCCGGTGTGTGATCGTCGCGGTGTTCGGCGTGCAAGTGATGACGTAGTGATCGTGAGAGACACTGTCGGCGTTCTGCGGGTTAGCCCTGCGCCGGTCGGCATCACGGATGGCATTTTCGATGGCCTGTGCCTTAGTCAGTGTACCGGCGAGGCTCGTGTTCATGTAGTCGTCGGCGTAAACATTCTGGAGGAAGGCGCGGTCGCCGCGCTGGCCTGCCTCCCCCCACGCCTTGTCGAAGGCCATCAGCTTCTGCTTGTCTGCTTCGCTGCACTGGCCGAAGGCGAGGGAGGTTGCGGATAGAATCAGCAAAGTGGTTACTAAAATCCGTTTCATAATTGATCTCCTACCCGTACTGGGTGAACACGTGAGGCTCGCGGGCGAGGTACGGGAGACTCGCGCAGCCAGGCACCAATCAGCAATGAATTTTTCGATTGAGCCGTCGAACTAACGCGCCTCGTGAGAACTTTCCACAGCGTTACTGTCCGGTGATGCGTGTAACCTGCGCGGCGACTAATTGCCAGTGCCCTTTCAGCTTCACATAGGTTGAGGTAGCTCGGAATTGCCCGCCAATATCTTGCCCCCTGGACTGACCTTTGCTCGTCACGCGGTATATTAGCACGGCCGTATCTCCATAGAGACGGACCTTCACCTCATCGAAGACGACAGATTCATACTTCAGTTCTCCAGACTTGATCGCCGCAAGACGTGGCGCTTTGGTCGTCAGTTCTCCAGACTCGTTAATCAGGGTGTAATCATCAGCATAGATGCGGTCGAGTGCGGCAGTGTCGCTGCGGTTCAGGGCGGCGGAAACTTGCTTAAACACCTGTAGTACAGCCTGCTCATCGTTGCCCTTCTGGTTTGCGCTGATGCGAGTCGTTTGACTGAAAATAAGAGCAGATGTGGCGACCAGCATCGCCACTACAAGGATGCGTTTCATGGTAGCTCTCCTCTCATGTATGTGCCGGGAAGTGACCGGCAGATGAAACGATATAGACGTGCTGCCTTTACAGCGGCTTCTGGAATACGCTAACGCTACGAGAGACAGACCGTCTGGGATAACCTTCTATTTCCCAGGTTCAAGACAGGCGGCGCTTATGCCCCGATCACGTCCGGGCGCCCGTGCCCGCTCGCATCACAAAGGGCCAGGTAGATCTCCGGCGCTGCTCCGCGTCGAGCACGCTGGAGACCAGTTTCCAGATGCCGATGATCTTTTCAGCAATCCCACTTGTTGCATTTGCCGAAGTCTCCTTCAGCAATCGTTCCAGCTCCTGCTTCATCTCATCGAGCGTATGGGCAGCGCCGGGCTCGTGAATCACGTTTTTCATCTCATAAGGATCGGTTTGGAGATCATAGAGTTCATCCATCCCTTCCAGCTCGAAATAGTGGATGTACTTCCAGCGCCCGTCGCGTACGGCCTTGTAGCCCATTTTAAGGACACGCGGGAAGACTTTGTCGGAGTAGTATTCGATCAGGAATGAGTTGCGCCATACAGGACTTGCGCCTTTTAGCAACGGCAAGAGCGAACGCCCTTGCATCGCGGCTGGCGCCTTGACGCCCGCCAGCTCAAGCACGGTAGGAGCCAGATCAATGTTCAGCGCAAGCTCGTCTCGCACCGTGCCTGCTTTGATCGCTTTCGGATAGCGCACAAGCAGCGGCATACGGATCGATTCTTCGTAGGCCAGCCGCCGTTCGACGCTCAATCCGTGCTCGCCATAGAAGTAGCCGTTGTCGCTTGTGAGAACAATCACCGTGTTGTCGAGCTGAGCGGTCTCTTCGAGCGCCTTGAGGATGTTACCGACTCCTTCTTCAATTGCCATCAGCGAGCGTAGCCGGCCCAGCACCGCCTCGTCAGGCGTCCCGGTGTTGGCCCCCAGCGGCGGCAGGTCGCCGATCCTTCGTTGCAGGGCAGGTTTGCCCGTCGGCGGGCGCATCGCGGAGGGTCGGCGAGGGATCTTCTTTCCAGCATACAAATTCCGATGTCGTTCGGCGGGTATGAACCGTTCAGCTTCGGCCAGGTTGACGCTCCCGTCACCATGCTGCATCACTTCCGGATGAATCGCCTTGTGCGCGAGATAGACCAGAAAGGGTTTGTCGTGCCGCCTCTTGATAAACTCAACAGCGTATCCGTTGAGAAGGTCAGTGATGTATCCGCCGGGCTTCACGTCCTTGCCGTCTTCATTTATCTCAGGGTCGATGTAGGACCCCTGCCCTTTGAAACTCACCCAGCGATCGAAGCCCGGACGCTGTGTGTCGTCGTTCCCCATGTGCCATTTGCCGATAAAGGCGGTTTCGTAACCTGATCGGTGCAATAGTAAGGGAAAGGTCACCAGTTGATGGCTGGCGGCAGAGCGGTCAACGTTATCAGTGATCCCATGGGTATGTGCATATTGCCCGGTCAGAAAGCTGGCGCGCGAAGGCGAGCAGAGCGGTGTCGTTATAAACGCATTGCGGAACATCGCGCCTTCTTTGGCGATGCGGTCAATGTTGGGTGTTTTGATGAATGGATGTCCGGCGCAGCCGAGTTCGTCCCAGCGCAGGTCGTCAATCAGGATAAAAATGATATTGGGCCGGAGTTGTCTGCTCTGCTGAGCCTGGGCCGGATAGAGACAGGCTAAGATCGTCAACGCAACTGTGGAAGCCACCAATCTCTGTTTTTTCACTTTGATCTTACTTCGTTGCACATTGCTTGTCGTTCTTAGCATCACCAATCCTCTCAGCATTGAGCCCGGCTCACCTCACATTTCGCGAGTATGCGCGAAGACTCTGGTCGGAGACCTGTACGCCGTAGCCTTGAAACCCTTAGCGCCTGATTTTGCGCGGGGCGGTTTTCGTTCCGCCGTAACGGAGTCCGACTTTGACTAATAGCGGCGCGCCAGGCTTGATGGCGACGCGGTAGACGGTCTGCGGTTCTGGGTCTTCCTGCGTCAGTTGGCGCGTGCCGTTGGCCCCGGCCTCCTGTTCGGCCTTCGTCCAGGTCTTGCCCGCGCCGCCTGCCAGGTCGAAGGTTTCGGTCCGCGCGCCCCATTGTTGTTCCCACTGCTCGACCTGTTCGCTGGTGAGCGTAATCGCTTTAGGGCCGATGGTAATTCCTTCAAGCGGTTTGGGCGTGACGATCACAGTCAGCAGCTCGCCCGTTTGACTGGTGTTATGAAGCCGGGACTGTTGCAGCGTGAAATAGTTAGGTTGATCTTCCTGCGCAGGGATTTCGACCAGCTTGCCGGCTGCCACCTGGTTGTCGCCGTTGCGCGTGCGTGTGGTTGGGAAGATCAGCATTGGTTCGCCGAAGCTGCCATCGGCGAACTGTTCACGGTTAATTACGTAGAGGTAGCCTGCCCGGGGCGATTCAAAGCTCATGCGGATTCGCTCGCCGATGCGCAAGGGCGCGTTGGCGGGCAGGCGCTCAGGTATCAATTCGATATCCTCGTTCTCTTTGTGCACGATGATGCGCGCGCCGGTGTCGGCGGCAGTGGCCGGGCGTAACCGCCAGATCGTCAAGCCGAGTTGCGCGAACTCTCCGGCGCCGGGGGCGGCCAGAGGTTTGGCGCTGGTGCGGCGGTATCGCGTGCGGCGGTTGGCCTTGGCTGGCGCCTGGCCTTTGGCAGGGCGCGCTTGGACGAACTCTTCGGGGATGATGCCCCGGGTGTCCTGGGCTTGCGCGTAGACGCAAAAGGCCAGCGATAACAGGCAAGCGAGTCGAGTCATCGGTCTTTCTCCTTATGTGGCGAACGGAGTTCGTGTCGGTTCTCTAATTGCGAAAGGTGAGCTTCACCTCCATTCGCCCTGCAACACAAACGCCGCCCAGTAGTAAGGCGACTGCCACTGCCTCTGCCGCCACATCTCCGCCTGTGCGGCCCGCAAAGCTGCCGCCGGGCGAGCGCCCTGCCTCAGCATCTTCTCGTAAAACTTCGTCATCAACTCGGCGGTCGCTTTATCGTTCACATTCCACAAACTCACAATCACTCGCGCCGCCCCGGCGTACATGAAACCTCTGGTTATCCCATCCAGCCCTTCGCCTTTGATCTCTTTGCCCAATCCCGTCTGGCAGGCCGAGAGCACCACAAGTTCGGCGGGCAATTTCAGGTTGTAGATTTCATGGAGGCGCAGGAAGCCGTCCTGCGCCTTGCCCTGCTCGTCCACCATCGACAGCACCAGTGCCGACAAGCCCGGTCGCTCGGTATCGAGCAAGCCGTGCGTGGCGAAATGCACGTAGCGATACTGGCTCAACTCGCCCTTGAGCACGGTCGCGCGACTGGCCTGAAAATCTATCGCGCCAAGGCTTACATTCTTTGGCGTCAGAGCCAGCAGCCGCGTCGCTTCCTGCCTGGTGAAGGGCAGGCGCGGGATGACCAGGCGGCGCGTCGTCGTGCCTGCCTTGTCGTCGGATTTTTCGGCGAGGTGCTCGATGCTGCGGGCGTCGTCGAAGGCGATGGTCTGGGCTTGTTCCTTGTCGCTCGCTTCAGGCGCCAGCGACTTGAACCGCTCATCCGTGCGGTCAAAAACGGGGTCAGCGATGACGGCAAGCATCTTTGGCGCGGGCTGACGGCCAGCGAGCTCCGTCCGTTGAATGGCCAGCGCCGAAGCCGACGGCAGGCTGACGACCTCGTGGTTGACGATGAGAGGCTGGCTCTTGCCGACCACGGCCGACCGGCCACCAACCACCGGATCGGGCAGCATGGCAAACGGGATGTATTGCAGCGCGCCGTCGGCGACGATGACCAGCCGCTTGTTGCCGAGCCGGGCGGCGACGGGCGCGAGCAAGGTCTGGCTCAGTTGCCGGGCGGCGGCGGGCAGTCTTGCCTCAGCTTGACTGATGCGCTCTTGACGTTGCAGGGCCGACTCGCCGCGCCTGGCGGTGCTGCGCGCTGTCAGCAGTTCATAGACCTGCCGGGCGTCTTTATCAATCGACTCCGCCTTCGGCAGTTCGTAACTGGTCAGCGAATCCCTGGTGATGGCCCACAGGTAGCTGCGCTCCTCGCCGAGCGCGTATTCGAGCAGCAGGGTGTCGGCGTCGAGCTGGGCTTGAATCGCTTTGAGCTTTAGCGGCCGGGGTTGCGTCAAGGCCGCATAGCGCGGGTTGTTCTTGCGGATGACGGCCTGCGCACGTTCGAGGTCGGTTTCAAGCCGGCTGATTTCCTGCTTTAAGGTAACGGATTGTTCCGGTTTCGCAGCCAGTGCCAATTGCTGCGCCCTGTCGTTGATTTGTTCGGCCAGCGTACGCTCGCGCTCGATGAGGGTGGCGTCCACGCCCTGACGCACGTCGGCGCGGGCTTCGGCGAGCAGGTCGAGGAGGCTGCGGGCGCGCTGGCGCTCGCTTACTTCGACGGCAAGCGCGTCGAAGCCTTTCGCCGGCTCCGCTTTGTGCTGGCGCATCAACAGGTCTGTATAGACCTGATAGGACTCCTGAACGGCGGCGAGGAAGGAGGCGCGCGATTCCGGGCTGATGGACTCGGTGCGCAACGATTCGGCGATCCGCAAGCTTTCCTCGACAT
>DASTET010000514.1:0-4335 GCA_035709445.1 Blastocatellia bacterium
CGCCATGACCGAGCCGCTCATTGCTGTACTGGGGTACTTAGGGCTGTTCTCGCTTGAGTTTCTCCTGACTCCGACCTGGAACGTCATATACACTGCCTTTAATCAGGTTTCAAATCTGCTTGTTCTGCCGATATCGGTCATCTCGATAACGCTGCTCTATTTCGATAGCCGGGTCAGAAAAGAGGCATACGATATAGAGCTTCTGGCGCGCGAGCTTGCGCCGGGGTTCTACTGGCAGCCCACGGTGCAGCAATCAGCCTTTGGCTATCAGATGCCGGTAGCGCATGCGACGGCGAGACCATACATTCAAACAAGCCCGCTTGGGCTCGCCGGGTATTCGCCTCCGCAAGCCCCGGTTTCGGCAGTTCAGGACGGATCGACTGACTCGCCGGGACATTCGAACAACCTCACTACCTGATGAGAGAGATGAAAAAGGCCCTGACCATTCTGCTGATAGTGACAGCCCTTGAGGTGGGGGCGCTGGCAGAAATTACGCTGCTGGCATACGGACAGCGCGTTGTTCGAGCGGCGGAGCAGATCGACCGCATTAAAGCCGACCGGCAGTATAGCGATGAAGGCGTGGCCTCTATAAAGGAGCTGCTTCCCAGGTCTGAAGAGGTCAAGGTTGAATCGGGAACTGTGGTCGTCGACAATTCCTGGCTCCACACGCTGCTCGATGAGTACAAATCAGAGAATGATCCGCAGCAGCGGCTTGCGATACTCAATGAGGCATCAGGGCGGCTTAACGCTCTGTTCGAGCACCTTCAGACCGAGGAGGGCGAGGGCGAGGGCCCGCGCAAAAAGGTTCAGGAGATTCTCGGCCGTTCAGAGTATCGTGAAAAAGGCGAAGACAGGCTCACGGCATTGATAAAGAGGATTCGCACCGAGATACTCAGTTTCTTTCAGGATCTGCTCACGCGAATATTCATGGCGATACAGGGGGCAGGCACCGGGGCAAGCTGGCTCTTTAGGGGGTTATTGATCTTCGTGCTGGTCTTGGCAATCGCGCTTGCCGTTCGCATGGCGATGCGTATGGAGCGTAAAAAGAAGAAGGGCCGGAAGAGGACAGTGCTCGGCGAAGAGATCGAGGAAGGGACTACCGCGCATGACCTGGCGGAAGCTGCGTTTGCAGCCGCGCGAGCAGGCGATTTTCGACTCGCGGTTCGCAGGCTCTACATCTCGCTTTTATATGAGATGGCCGAGCATAACCTTGTCGAGCTTGAGGCTGGGGCCACCAACCGGGACTATCTTGAGCGGGTATCGAGATTCAGCACCCTCTCTTCGATGATGCGTTACCTGACGGACAGGTTTGAATACTTCTGGTACGGTATGTTCTCCCCAACCGAGGAAGATTTCGCGGCATACAGCAAGACCTACGAGTCCGGCCTTGAGAGCGTGCGCCTGCTCGGAAATCAGGCGGAATAGACCCGGACCATTTGGTCCTCGCTTCAAAATGGAGATTCCTATCGTTTAAGACCGGGATAACCGCAGAGCAACGCAGAGGTTTATTCTTCCTCTGCATCCTTTGCGGTTCAAATTCTCTGTCAGGTTCGAGACCTGAAGTTATCTGGGCTTCCGGGTCCTAAATCCCAAGGCTGTAACAAAATCGCTTGACAAGCAAAGTTAGACTGAGAATTTGGAGTGCGGCGACTCGTCGCCGCACTCCAAAGCCGGCGCCGCTCTGCACCGACTTTGCAACAGCACTGCCTAAATCCAGCTTTTCTTGACACTTGTAAAAGCCCGGTGTTAGACTTTTTTCTGTCTGGGGGTGCCAGGTTTCGACGGGGGTACTCTGAGACGACGGATGCATACCGCGGCCCACGCACCGCGTTATCAAGCTTGGGAAACATAATCGCGAATAGCGAACTAGCACTGGCTGCTTAATGCGGCCACGCTTCCTCCGGCATCGCCTGTGTGCCGGATGTGAAGCGTCATTTAGCAGGCTGCCCCTCCCGACCCGTACTCAGGGGTCGTGAGGGTAAGACCAATCTGGGTTAGTCTGCCGCGATGCTTCGTTGCTTCCACGGTCGCGGCGGGTGAAATAAAGAGGAAGCAACTAAGTATGTAGAGGCTGTCGTTGATGGCTTCCGGACGAGAGTTCGATTCTCTCCACCTCCATTAGAGGTTGTGTTAGTAAAGACGAGGACAGCAAGCGGGGCGGACTTCTTGCTCGTTATTTGAGCGAGATGTTCGCCCGGTATCTTATCAGGAAGAGACTCGATAATGGCTAATATTGCCAATACGGAGGCGGCGGCGGCGAAACTAGCCGAGCTGTCGCGCGAGATCGAAGACCTTGAGGATGGCCGCGCCGGGTTGTTAATGCGTATCGATCAATTGAGATCGAGTCTGGTGAGCGCCGGCCGGCGTACAGCTTCCATGCGCGCCTCGGTCGACCTCTTTGTAGAGCATATCACTACGCTCGTCGCATCGATGGAAGAGCTTCGGGCGCTGGAAGAAGAGATGCGCGAGCTTAATCGCGGGCTGAGCGGGACAGAAAAAGAATCCACTGCAATGGTTTTCGAAGTCGAGAGCTTCAACGAGACAGTTGCAGAGGCCGAAGAAGAGCTGGAGCGAATCTCCGACATACTTTTTCAGGGAAAGATAAAATTCCCCCGAGGGCATTGACCACCTGCGGGTCGCTCTGCAATTGTTAACGTCTCAAGATTCGTGTGACTGAAGCCAATCCTGTGTACCGGTATGTCGATCAATCCGCAGGGCGACATAAATAAGCAGCAATCTGAAGGATCAATAGGAATCTTTGATTCCGGAGTGGGCGGGCTCACGGTTTTTCGCGCTATCGAGCGCCTTCTGCCAGATGAAAACCTGGTCTATCTGGGCGATACCGCCCGAATACCCTACGGCACTCGATCAATAGAGACGGTCTGTCGTTATGCTCTCGAAGACGCGGCCTTTATAGAATCAAGAAATGTGAAAGTCCTGGTCATCGCGTGCAACACCGCCTCCGCTCTCGCCGCCGACATCCTGCGCGAACGATGCAGGGTGCCTGTCATAGGTGTGATCAGACCCGGTGCGCGCCGCGCTGTCGAAAAGACCCGAACCGGATACATCGGGGTCATCGCCACAGAGGCTACCGTAGCGAGCGGCGCCTATGAACGCGCGATGTGTAAGCTCCGGAGCGGTCTCGAAATCATCTCGCGCGCCTGTCCGCTGTTCGTTCCGCTTGCTGAGGAGGGATGGGTCGATCACCCCGTGACGAGACAGGTGGCCGACGAGTATCTCTCTGATCTAAAGGGCAGCCGCGTCGACACGCTTGTCCTCGGATGCACGCATTATCCTATATTGAAGCCGGTCATCGAGCACGTCATGGGCGATCAGGTCATCTGCATAGATTCGGGAGAGGCCGTCGCGCACGAGATTGCCTCTTATCTCAAAGAGAACGACCTGACCCGGCAGAGTAAGACCCCGAGGTCGGAAGAGTTTTACGTTACGGATTCCGCCGCGCGCTTCCGGCGTGTTGCGGAGTTATTTCTTGGACGGCCACTCGACGCGGTCGAGACCGTAGAACTGGGGGCTGGATGAGCTATAAGAGAGTCGGCGGCAGAGCGCCCGATCAGTTACGGCCCGTGCGGATTACTCCGGGCTACACAAGATATGCAGAAGGGTCAGTCTTGATCGAAGTCGGCGAGACGCGGGTGATATGCAATGCGTCCGTTGATGAGCGTGTCCCGATCTTTCTGAGAGGGCAGGGAAAGGGCTGGGTCACCGCCGAGTACTCGATGCTTCCGCGCGCGACCGAGACGCGCACTCAGCGAGAGACGGGGCGCAACCATCTCTCAGGACGAACGCAGGAGATACAACGGTTGATAGGCCGGTCGCTTCGCGCCGTGGTCCAGAATAATCGCCTGGGCGAAAGGACCGTCTACCTCGATTGCGACGTGCTTCAAGCCGACGGGGGGACCCGCACCGCGTCTATCACGGGGGCATTCGTAGCGCTCGTGCTGGCGCTCAGGAAGCTTTATAACGATGGGAAGCTCGCCGCCCCGCTCCCCCTGACCGATTACGTCGCGGCAGTTTCGGTCGGTATGATCGATGGGCAGGTCTTATTAGATCTCGAATACTCGGAAGATTCCCGCGCAGAGGTCGATATGAACATAGTCCGGACGGGGTCGGGCCAGTTCATCGAGATTCAGGGGACCGCCGAATCGAAGCCTTTTACTCAGCAGCAGATGAACGATATGACCGAGCTTGCGAGCCAGGGGATCGAACAACTGATCCAGCAACAGAGGGCTGTCCTCGGTAACCTCTGGTAGCCCGCAGGTATAGAATCGAGTTTCGGCTTTCCGCCATCGCGTGGGGCCTGTGATAAAATAGTCC
>DASTET010000515.1:0-6094 GCA_035709445.1 Blastocatellia bacterium
GTTTGCTCATATGTGCTCTGGAAGAAGCGCGGGGCCGTAGTGCCGGACTTCGATCTGATCGGTCCGGGCATAAAGCTTGATCTCAGGAGCGAGCAGGGGCGAAGCCAGGCGTTGAATCTTCTGATTAAGTACTGCGAGAGAGAGAAGCTGCATCCGGAACAAAAGGACGAACTGGCAAGAGCGCTGGCAGACCGGCTCGGAGTCGACTACGACGAGATTCTCGCCAGGCGGATTCTGCACATCATGAATCCGCAGGAGGTGGCCGAGCTTTCGGGCGCGGGGATAGATTTTCAGTTGCACACGCACCTGCACCGCACGCCGCTCGACCGCGTTCTATTCGAAAAAGAGATCGAAGACAACCGGGTCAAGATTCAAGAGATGACCAACTCCAACCCGACCCATTTCTGCTATCCGAGCGGGAACTACAACCAGTCCTTTCTGCCCTGGCTCGCGGAGACCAATGTGGTCACGGCGACGACCTGCGATCCGGGCATAGTCTCCTCAGGCTCAAACCCCTTGCTGTTACCGAGGCTCGTAGACAGCCGGTTTTTGACGACTCTCGAGTTTGAAGGCTGGCTGACAGGGGTCGCATCCGTGATGGCGCGTCATCGAAAACGCAGGAGGAAGCATGCAGACGGCGGCAACGGCGGAACTCGAACAGGTTTATGAAGAGAGCCTCGGCCAGCCTGAGATGCTCGAAGTTGCTGCTGCGCTGAATCGGCTCGGCGTCAGCCCGCCCGATTGTGTCACGATGGTTTCCTCCATAAACGAGTCGAGAGAGAGCCGCGAGCCTGTACGGGTCTTGAAAGCCTCACTCGAAGAGTCCGGCCTCGACACGGCGGGCGGGTCTGTGGAACGTTTTCTTCTGATCCGAACCGCGATTGAATCCTTGCAGACGCTGCCGAAGCTACCGGTAACCGATTTTGTCAAAGCGGCAATTTGCGACGAGTTCCGCTCCTTCGCCTGTCCCGACGATGTATCGAATTCCGGGTTTGATGTCGATAGATCCGGCTTCGCCGCCATGTGCAAGGTCGCCACTCTTCGCCGCTTCCCCGCCGGGCAGTTCGCGTGGGAGGTATCGGGGGTAGCCAGGTCGCACGTGCTGCGCGTCAGGCCGGGCGATTTTCCGCGCGTTGCGTACTTTCTCGC
Organism: Blastocatellia bacterium; assembly: GCA_035709445.1. Classification (GTDB taxonomy): domain Bacteria; phylum Acidobacteriota; class Blastocatellia; order UBA7656; family UBA7656; genus DASTET01. The sequence continues at coordinate 1,150 of DASTET010000515.1, forward strand.
AACAAAGATGAGGGGGCTGGCCCCGGTCTTCTTCAGCCACCTGAACCAGCGCCGCAAGAACAGGTCTCTTTCCGAGGACGAGGCGAACAGGTCTTATTACCAGATGGCGAAGTCGCTTGAGCTTCAGCCCGAGGTAAAAGGCTTTGCGGGTTCATCCTGGTTTCGCTCGCCCGACACGCACAGGGTCAGCCCGCGCCTGGCATGGCTCAGCAACGTCTTTCTTGAGAACGGCGGGCTAGTGGTCACGGCGGGGCCGGTTGATCCCGATTGCGGCGTGCTATATCGAAGCGAGACCAGGCGGAGGCTTTACGAGGCGGGCCAGTTCAAGCCGACCCGGGGGCTTGTGCTGTGGCCGCGAAAAGAGATGATCGCCTGGGCAAACGGGCACCCCGAATACGGACAGGATTAACAGGATTTACAAGGGCGTCTTTCGCGTCGTCCTAAATCCTGTTAATCCTGTCCATTTAATTCAGAAAGGTCGCGGGTAGGACCTCTTTACGTGTTCTATGGCCCAGGGGAAAACGTACCGGCGCAACCGCGTCGGCCTGTCATAAACAAGGTTTGCGACAAATTGGAGTCCGCTGTAGCGCAGGGCCTGGCGCGACATACCCTGTCTTTTGGAAAACCTGTACTTAAAAGCCAGGCGGCAGGATAACTCCATATGATCCAGCGCCAGGCTCCTGAGCGGGGGCACGCGGCCATGTCGGACCCATTCCATACGGTTTGCACCCAGCCACTCTATGTAATCCTTCATCGAGTCCTCAGAGAGAAAAGCCCTCTGGCGCATCAGCTTGACCCAGGTGGCAAGCTTTTTTACGCCGAACATGTCTCTCGGCACGCCTGCCTCTTCGACTATGCGGCGGCAGATGGGGCGGCTGTAATCGCCCGGAACGTCCCAGGGCTTCATCTCGGATGAGTTGCTTATGGCGCACACGTCGCGTATCTGTCTCACGCCCCAGAAGGGGATGGAGCAATGAAGAAAACCGGCCATCAGCCGGTAGTCCGTAAGCGAGAGCCCCGACTGGTCCCCCCGGACTATGTTCTCGCTAAGGTCTTTGGGGTGCTTGTCCCACATCTTATCGCCGTGAAACCCTGTGAGCAGGACCTTGCCGGAGAGCAGCGGCTCGGCGCCCCTGAAAAACACATCGCCGCCGTGAGAGTCCGCCGCCATAAAGGGCACTTCCGCAAACGACGTGGCGGTCCAGGCGGTCCTCTTGACGGTAACGGGAGTGAGCCCCAAAAAGTTAACTAGTGGCTCGCCGCTGTCTTCCATCTCGTGGCGTGCGTGGTCAATACACAGGACCTGTCTGCAACCGAACTGCTTTGCCAGCGTCGTAACAGTAGTCGAGTCATAACCGGACGAGGCCGTGCTCAAAAACTCATAAGGGTGATTGCGGCGGGCGTGGGCCATGTTTTCGGCCATTGACTGCATGGAGGATTGTAAGAATGCGTAGTATCGAGAAAAACTGCTGAAGTCGCGCCCGTTGCCTGGCTTCGCCTGCAAGGTGAGCTTACGGCCGTCCCACACAAGGTTATCGAAATAGGTTAGCTGCGCCCTGCCTGCGGAAGTCGGGAGAAACCGCTCGTAGCTCTTAATTCCCTTCACCATCGTCCGCAGGAGCCTGAAGTAACCGGGAAAACTCGGATCGACCCGCGCCTCGACCGCCGCAAGAAGGCACGAGAACGAGTTCGAGACCCAGGTCACATCCTTATCTTCGAGAGAGTTCAGACGGTCGACGGTCGAGCCGGAAGAGACGAAAACGATCTTTCCGTCTCTCAGGCGGCCCCCGCTGCCTGTGATAATGTCTGTCTGATCAAAATCGCCCGAATCATAGTCGCCTGCCCATGCGGCCTCACAAAACCACTCGCCCTGAGTCTCAACCCGACTGCCGTGGAATATACTTATGACCGAGCTTTCGGGATTACACCTCGCCAGCCACGCCAGCGGTGGCCAGTCCGGAACAGATATAAATTCTAAACGCATAGCCGAATCTTCCTAACGGGATCGCCCCGTAGTCTGAAGACGAGAACGGTCCACATCGTTTCTCTCCACTTAGTTCTATACGGGGAATCGGCCCCGGTTTTTAATTTCCGGCCCGTAAAGCCCCGGGCCCAGATTTTTGAAAAAAAACGCCACTTAGCACTTACTAAATATTAAGGAGGGCGTCCGGTTCCCGGTCTGTTTTCTGTATGGCTTAACCGTCCCGCCTCCCCTTACGCAACGGCGACCTCTGTGGACAGTCCCTTGCATGCCAGGAAATAAGGTGATGAAAGCTGTGTTAAAAAAGCAGATCAATACGGTTCTGAAGGACACGCTGGGCCTCAAGATCGTGCGCGCCGAGGCCCCGAGGCCATTGGCCGCTCCGAGATATCAGAAAAACCTCCTGTACGAAGCTGACACGTTTTTTAATCAGCTTTACGACGAGGCGCTCGCCTGGACCGAGACGCCTGACGTCGGGGAAAAAAGGCGCGAGCGGCGCTACAACCATATACAGTTCTTCCAGGCGACGCTTCCGCTCGACGGCTGGATAGCCGAATGCGGCTGCTGGAAGGGGCTGTCCTCTTTTATGATGTGCCGGTACGCGGTCAGCCGCGATCCGCGATATGACGGGGAGGGATTTCACATCTTCGACTCTTTCGAGGGGCTGAGCACTCCGAAAGAAGAAGACGTGATAACGGACCAGGGCGTAGACAGATGGGAGCGGGGGGTGAATCACCCGGCGGGGACTTATGCCGCGCCCCTCGATCATGTGCGCCGCGTGCTGTCTGAGTTTCCCGGCATTCAGTATCATAAGGGCTGGCTTCCTGAGAGCCTTAAAGACGCCCCTGAAGGACGCTTTAAGTTCGTCCATATAGACGTTGACCTCTTTGAACCGACCAAAGGAGCACTGGAGTATTTCTATCCGCGTCTTGTGCCGGGCGGTATGTTGATGTGCGACGACTACGGCTCGCTTTACTGGCCCGGCGCCAGAAAAGCAGTAGACGATTACAGCATCGAGCACAATATACCTGTGATATCGGTCTCGACCGGGCAGGCGGTGCTCTGGAAGCGGTGACCGGGAGGCTTTTTTTATTGCGTTCCGACTTGTCGAGAGAGACATCCTGTCGCTCGACATTTTATTGTCTCCTCCGCCGGCGCTTTGGTTACCGCCCGGAGCGGGAGGGGTACAATTCGCTCACTCGTCCACTTGAGAAGGTTTGTCAAAGTTACGGGCCTGGGAAGTAGGGGAAGATAATGTTGTCAATAAAACGTGTTGCACAAATCATATTTCTGGCGCTCGCAGTCTTCTCGATATCATCTCCGGCAGCCGCGCAGGAAAGGCTGTGCGACCCGGCTTATGAAGACTGTCGCACGCCGTTGCTCAACCTCATCAGAAACGAGACGGTCGGCATAGACGTGGCCTTCTGGTTTATGGAGGACTCGCGCTATGCGACGGAGCTGATCAGAAGGCATAATGCGGGCGTTCCGATACGCGTGATCATAGACCCGCGCGCAAACTCCACTTACCCCTTCAACGCCACGATGCTCAACGACCTTGCGGCGGCGGGCATACCTATGCGTAAGAGGGTGAACGACGGCATCATGCACATGAAAATGATGATGTTCGTCGGTCAGAACATGCTGGAGTTCAGCGGGGCCAACTACAGCCCGGACGCCTTCAAGCCCGACACTCCGTTTGTGAACTATATCGATGAAGCGATCTATTTCACAGACGATTCGAACGTGATAAACAGCTTCAAGACCAAGTTTGACGACATGTGGACGAACACGACCGTCTACGCCAACTATGCCAACATCACCGGGCCGCTGGTAAGGAAGTATCCGACATTTCCGATAGACCCTGAGCTGAACTTTCCGCCTGAAAACAGTTTCGCGGGCCGCACCGTTCCTCGTTACGATGCGGAGACTACCAAGATAGACGTGATGATGTTCCGCATCACGGACGCCCGCCACCCGGACGCGATGATCAGGGCACATAATCGCGGCGTGCAGGTTCGAATAATCACCGAGCCGGAACAGTACCGCGAGCCTAAATACCTCTGGCACTCATATAACGTCGACCGTATGTATGCGGCGGGCGTGTCAATCAAGCATAGAAAACATCTCGGTCTGCACCACCAGAAGTCGGTCATACTATACAGCCAGGGGATGGTCATCTTCGGCTCTTCGAACTGGACGAGCGCCTCCTCGAACTCGCAGCAGGAGCACAACTACTTTACGAGGAAGGCCTGGTTCTTCACCTGGTTCGTCAACCAGTTCGAGCAAAAGTGGAACTCAAGCGCGGAGTTCGAGGATTTCGTGCCTGAGCCGCCCGACCGCCCCGTCTACTCTTTGCCAGCCGATCAGTCGCTCGGCCAGCCCGCAACCGTGACGCTGACCTGGCAGGGTGGCCCCTGGGCGCACAGGTACGACATTTACCTCGGGACCAGCTCGACAAATCTCCAGTTGATCGCTTCCAATGTCCAGACCGGCTCTCCCACGGGCACCACCAAGGAGACCTATACCCTGAGCGGGTTGACTCAAGGGACGACATACTTCTGGAAGGTCGTTAGCAAGACGATGGCGAACGTGACAAGGGAAGGCAACGTCTGGAGCTTTACTACCGCAGGCACAGCGCCGGTCCCGCCCGCGCCTACAAACCTGGCGGCCTCCGCAGCCTCGACTCATCAGATAGATCTGAGCTGGACCGACGTGAGCGACGACGACGGGTACAAAGTCGAGCGCAGCCTCAACGGTACGTCCGGCTGGACACAGGTAGGCACGACAGCCGCCAACGTGGTCACATTTCAAGACCAGGCGTTGACAGCCGGGACGACATACTTCTATCGCGTTCGCGCCTTCAACGCCAGCGGAAACGGCCCATACAGCAACACGGCCAATGCCACAACGCAGGATGTGCCCCAGCCTTCAAGCGGGGATGTGGTTATGTACGCATCGGAGGCC
>DASTET010000516.1:0-4638 GCA_035709445.1 Blastocatellia bacterium
GATGCAAAGCAGGATGACCACAAAAGGTAGCGGGAGGTAGACCTGTATAAACCGCATCCCGTCGTTGAACGCCTGCCCCGTAGTGCCTATGAAGGTTATCGCGCTTGCCTGTGTGGCCATCACCGACAGGCCGATGGCCCACCAGGGGAGGCTGCGGTTGCCCAAATAGTATGCGTCGATATCCTTGCCCCTGCGACTCTTCCAGAGCCCCAGAAACATGGTGAGCGCAAGATAAAGGGCAAAGATAAACCAGTCGCCAGTTCGCATCAGGGCCTGTTAAAGCTGATCGTGAAAATATAGAGAAGGGCTATCTGTAGAACCCCATAGACCGCAATAAAGACGAAAAGACCTTTCCATCCTCCCCAGAAATCGATTCTTTCCTCTTCCTCTCTCAAATCCTTTCCCGCCATAACTCCCCCAAAACGTCGAACTATTCTATGGGCTTGTTTGGAATCTCGTCAATCAACCGCGGGCTTTCTTTACCACAGGTCTTTGTTTAAACTCACACTATCGCAAAAGAGACAAGTTAAGGCGGCGAGCCTCAATAGATTCGTTCGAAACAGGAGGCCCATGTTCACTACGCGCAATGCAAGTAAGCTCATCACACTGTCGCTCATATTTATCTTGATAGGCGGGCTGCTGTTTTCTGTTTCCGAATCTGCGGCCCTGGTTCAGAGCGCTCCTGCCACCTCCTCGCTCGATATTGGCTCTCAAGGGCTGGGGCAGGCCATCAGGAGACTTGGAGTGGTTGCAAGCGCGCTGCATACTGGCGCGCACCCCGATGACGAAGACAGCGGACTGCTAGCCTATCTTGCGCGCGGGCGACAGGCCCGCACCGCTTATCTTTCGCTTACACGGGGCGACGGCGGGCAGAACCTCTTGGGGCCGGAGCTTTATGAATCGCTCGGAGTGATAAGGACTGAAGAGATGCTCGCCGCCCGTCGGCTTGACGGGGCGGGGCAGTTCTTTACCCGCGCATACGATTTCGGGTTCAGCAAATCGCGCGAAGAGACGCTCTCGAAATGGGACAAAGAGGCCGTGCTCTCTGATATGGTCCGCGTCATACGACGATTTCGGCCACTTGTAATACTCTCCGCGTGGTCGGGCACGCCTTCAGACGGGCACGGCCATCACCAGGCGGCGGGCGCATTGACCGTTGAAGCGTTTCGAGCGGCGGCCGATCCTGCCCGGTTCCCCGATCAGATTGCACAGGGCCTTCGACCCTGGAAGACCTTAAAGCTATATCACCGCTCGTCGCCCAGACGCCAACAGCGCGAAGGGGCGGCCAGTGATGACTTACTTTTGATCAACACGGGCCAGTTCGATCCGCTGCTCGGTCGCAGCTATTTCGAGATCGCGATGGAAGGCCGCAGCCTTCACCGCTCGCAGGATCAGGGCGCGATTCAAAGGCGAGGGCCGCAATATTCGAGATTGAAGCTCGTCGAGAGCTTCGTCGGCGAAGGTCAAAAAGAGAAAGACATATTCGAGGGCATCGATACGACCCTGGCCGGAATCGCAAGGTCTGCCGAGGGCGAGGCTGCCGCTCAATTGAAACTCGATCTGGCTGAAGTTCAGAAAGCCGCCGATGAAGCCCGCTCCCGATTCAACCCCTTAAGCCCGTCAAACGTAAGCGACCCAATTGCTCGCGGACTCGGAAAAGTGAGAGAGGTTCGCGCGAAGCTCAAAGGACTTCCCCTGTCGGAAGAGGCTCGATTCGAGATAGATTTTCTGCTTGGACACAAGGAGCAGGACTTTGAGGATGCGCTCGCAAAATCCGAAGGGATAGTGATCGATTGCCTCGCGGATGACGAGGTTGTTATACCGGGCCAGCCGTTCAATATCAGCGTTTCGGTCTATGCGGCGAGCGATGTCAACTCCCGTGATATCGCTCTTCAGTTGCCCGAAGGGTGGTCAGCCGAGCCCGTCAAGACGGCGCAGGCGATAACCGATGGGCGGCTCGTCGCCCAATCCGATTACAAGGTGACGGTCTCGAATAATGCAGAGGCGACCCGGTCCTACTGGCTCAAGAGACCGAGACAGGGCGATATGTTTGTTCCCGGACCCGGCGGCGCCGGAATCGAGCCGCTCGCACCCGCCTTACTTTCAGCCGGAGTGACTCTTGAGGCAAAAGGACAGAGAATATCGGTCAGACAGCGCGCACAGTACCGCTACGCAGACCCGGCCCTGGGCGAGATAAGACGCGAGCTGAAAGTCGCACCGGCGGTTGCCCTGACTCTTTCACCCGGGCTGCTGGTGACTCCGGTATCCTCGAAACCTCAGGAGCGTGAGGTTATCGTTACTCTCGTCAACAACTCTAAAGCGGGAATAAGCGGCACCCTGAGGCTGGAAAAGAGCATACCCGCAACGGTCTCGCCTCAAGAGGTCAGGTTTGAGCTAAAGCGCGAGGGGGAGCGAGCGAGCTTCCCATTCACCTTGAAGGTCGGGCCTCAAATCGAAGAGGGAGCCTACACAGTCTCGGCTGTTGCAAACGTAGCGGGCCGAGATTATGCGACCGGGTATCAACCCATTTCATACCCACATATCGAGCCGCGATTCTTTTACAGAAATGCGACGGCGAAGGCGATCGCGCTTGATGTCAAGGTTGCGCCGGGGCTGGCTGTTGGCTATATCGAAGGCGCGGGAGATGATTTCGCAAACGCGCTCAAACGGCTTGGGATTGAGGTAACAAATATCGACTCACGCGAGCTTGCAACGGGCGATCTCAGCCGCTTTGATGTTATTGTGACCGGTATTCGCGCCTATGAGGTCAGGGAAGACCTTATCGCAAACAATCAACGGGTGCTCGATTATGTCAGGCGCGGCGGCACGCTCATAGTGCAGTACAACAAGGTTGAATATACAAGAGGGAACTTTGCGCCTTACCCGATCAAGATGAGAGATACGGGGCCTCCGGACCGTGTGACCGATGAGCGCGCGGCTGTGGCGTTGCTCGACGCGGCGCACCCGCTGTTCAATTTTCCGAATAAGATAACCGATAAGGATTTCGAAGGATGGGTACAGGAGCGAGGAACCTATTTCCTGAGTGAATGGGGCCCGCAATTCAAACCGTTGATGTCGAGCCACGACCCCGGTGAAGAGCCCCGGCTCGGGGGCGCTTTGATCGCCCAATATGGCCGAGGCTTATACATCTATACCGGGTATGCATGGTTTCGCCAACTTCCCGAGGGTATTCCCGGCGCTTACAGGCTTATAGCGAATCTTGTGAGCCTGCCAAAAGCGAAGCCAGCTTCACGTAGCGCGGCCACCGGTGGGCGGCGACTGAGGTAAGACGGTCAGTTTGCTCCTCGGGTCACCCTGACCGAGTTACGCAGGACGCCTTCGGCCTCTTCTATTGTGCGGTCACGATTACTTTGCAGGTCGACTATACGCAAAGCTATCGTTTCGTCGGGAATGACGCCGCTTCCTTCGAGCCTTCGTCCTCGCGCAGAGAGGTAGCCAAGCTCGCTTACTGCAAGCTCGCCGCCGCCTTCGACCTTTCTGAATTTCGCAATGCCCAGGACGCAGCCGCAGCTCTGCCGGCCCACGACTATGGCCCGGTTGTTCTCTTGCATGCAGGCGGCAAACAGCTCAGACCCGCTGCCGGACGCTTCGTTTATCAGGATCACAACGGGGCTGCGATAGACCTGATCATCATCATCGGTAAAAAGCTCGATAGACTTTCCCGACCTCGCGAGGAATCTCCCGAAGGATACCTTTCTTGAAAAGAAATAACTCGCGATCTTAACGACCTCCCCCGCTTCGCCTCCGGGGTTGCCCCGCAGATCGATGACCAGACCCGGAGTATTCTTCAACTGTTCAAGCGCCTTCTTGAATTCTTTATGTATGGGTGACTTCCATATATTGAGTCTTATATACCCGTATCCGGAATCGAGCAGACGCCACTTGACGGTCGGACCATCCGAAACGACGTGTCTCGTCACCTTTACATCGAACCGGGTCGAGTTCTTACGCTGAAGCGTGAGGTTCACCGTTGTACCCGATTCTCCGTCGAGTATTCGGCGATAAACTCGCAGCAGCACTGCTCGCTCCGACGAAGTGCCTGCAACCTGCCTGCGGGCGTCAGCGACTTTCGATTCAACCGGCACGCCGTCGATGGCCAGGACAATCATACCGGCCTCGACACCGGCCCGCGCGGCTTCGGATGTAGGATCGACTCCGACGACTACGGGGCGCTGCTCGACTTCAAAGATAGAGATGCCAGTACTCGTCGCCTGCAACTGCTCGCGCTCGCGGCGCTCGCGTGGCGTATGAAACCGGGTGTGCGCGTCATTAAGCTCGCCCACCATCTGTTTGATCAGCAAATAGAATTCATCGTCGCTCTTTGCGTCGTAGATTCGCAAGCGGTACCGGTCACGAACGCCCCTCCAATCGACGCCGTTGAAACGCGGGTCATAATACTTTTCATTGACCGTTTCCCATACATCCTCGAATATCTCCTCTCTGTCTTCTCTTGAGAGCGAATCCTGCTTTTGTGATTGAGCCGGGACGGCCAGAGGGCCAAAATCGGACTGGCTGCCAGCCTGCGCGACTGCAAACGGGCTCAAGAAGAGGAGTACGAGAAGGATCGGTGCGAGCCGTTCGAACGGCTTAGAGAGCCTATTTAACAAATACTTTTCC
>DASTET010000517.1:0-3263 GCA_035709445.1 Blastocatellia bacterium
CGGCAGTCGATCTCACCTCGCGGGCGGTCGTCGTCGAAGTCACCATTGAGAATTCGGAGAACCGGCTCCGCCCCGGCATGTTCGCCACCGCGCGCATACTCCAGTCTGAGAGCGGAGAAGGCGTATTCGTCCCGCAGAGCGCGGTGCTCGAAGACTCGAACACCAACTCGTTTCGCGTCTTTGTGCTCGACGGCGATACTGCCCGGCTGAGGGTCGTTCAGGTAGGCGAGCGGGACGGCCAGATGGTCCGCATCGTTTCGGGCGTCTCTTCGGGCGAAACCCTTGCTACAGGTAACATCGATCAGCTCTACGACGGCGCGAGAGTGGCACGCCGTTAGCGGCGAGGGGGATGAATTATGCAGAAACTAGCTGAGATATGTGTCCGCCGCCCGGTCTTCGCCACCATGCTGGTCCTGGCGATGACGGTCATCGGCGCGTTCTCGTTCTTCAGCCTCGGCGTCGACCGGTTCCCGAAGATCGATCTGCCGGTTATATCCGTCATCACCGCCAACCCCGGCGCGTCGCCGCAGGAGATCGAGACCGAGATAACCGACCGCATCGAAGGGACAGTAAACACGGTCTCCGGCATTGACGAGCTTCGCTCCAGCTCGGTCGAAGGTCTCTCTCAGGTCTTTATAACCTTCGTGCTCGAAAAAGACCCCGATATAGCCGCGCAGGAGGTGCGCGACAAGATCGATCTCATTATAAGAGACCTGCCCGAGACCGCAGACCAGCCCATAGTGCAGAAGCTCGACCCCGACGCGACTCCCATCGTGATGTTCGCCGTCAGCGCGCCGCGCTCGATAATCGATACCACGAATATACTGAAAACTGAGGTCAAAGAGCGGCTCGAATCCGTAAACGGCGTCGGCGACGTGATCTTATACGGAGGTCGAGAGCGCGAGATTCACGTCAACGTCAACCCCGACCGCCTGCGCGCTTACAACCTCTCGATCACCGACGTGGCAAACGCGCTCCGCATGCAGAACATGGAGATGCCGGGCGGGCGTATCGAAGAGGGCGCGCGCGAGGTGACCGTTCGCACGCTCGGGCGGATAGTCGAGCCCGAACAGTTTAACGACCTGATCGTTAAGACGATGGAAGGCTACCCGGTAAAGATACGTGACATAGCCACCGTCGAAGACGCGGGCGTCGAGCCGCGCTCGGCAGCCGCGCTCAACGGCACATCGGCGGTCGTAGTGGCCGTCCGCAAGCAGTCGGGGACAAACACGGCGGCGATAGCCGAAGCGATAAAAGAGCGAATGGCGGAGATTCAGCCGCTGCTCCCGAAGGATTTCAAGGTAAATCTCATCCGGGACCAGTCCGAATACATAAACGCTTCGCTTCATGCGATCCAGGAGCACATGGTGCTGGGCAGCCTCTTTGCGGCGCTCGTCGTCTTTGTCTTCCTGTGGAACTTCCGCTCTACGATCATTGCCGCAATCGCCATCCCTACATCGATCATAACGGCGTTCGCGCTGATGGCGGCGCTCGGCTACACGCTCAATTCTATGACGATGCTCGCGCTGACGCTGATGGTCGGCATCGTCATCGACGACGCGATAGTCGTGCTCGAAAACATCTACCGGTTTGTGGAAGAGAAAGGGATGCATCCTTTCCAGGCGGCCATCGAAGGCACGCGCGAGATAGGTCTGGCCGTCATGGCGACGACGCTATCGCTGCTGGCCGTCTTCCTCCCTGTAGGTTTTATGGGCGGCATCATGGGCCGCTTCATGGGGGCCTTCGGTCTGACGGCGGCTGCCGCAATCGCCGTGAGCCTGATCGTTTCGTTCACCCTGACGCCGATGCTTGCGGCCCGCTGGATCAAGCGCAAAGAAGAGCCCGCGCCGCTCGCAGGTGACGGCGCGGCGGAGACCGACCCGACCGCTTCGCGCCATCCTTCGCACGAAGCATCCTCGAAGGAGTCGGGCTGGTACAGGCCCGTCGACCGAGGCTACACCCGTATGCTCATCTGGGCGATGGCGCATCGCAAGACGATAGTCGCGCTCTGCGTGCTTGCGGTCTTAGCGATAGTGCCGCTCTTCATGCTTGCGGGGATAAACTTCCTCCCCGAAGAGGACGAGGCTCAGTTTGAGATCACCATGCGCGCGCCCGAGGGGACGAGCCTCGCCGCAACTCAGTCGGTGATGGAGCGCATCGCCCGCGATGTGCGAGACCAGCTTCCCGGCATAGACAGCACCCTGACTATCGCAGGCTTCGGCGCGCAGCAGGTCGTCAACAACGGTACGATTTTCGTCAGGCTAAAACCGGCTGACGAGCGCGACCAATCGCAACAGGAGTTGATGGCCCGCGCCCGCAAGATCGTGGCCGGGTATCCGAAGGAGCTGACGACATCGGTACAGCCCGTGGCGGCGTTCTCAGGCGGCGGCTTTCGCAACGCTGCGGTGCAGATCGTGCTCAACGGTCCCGACATAAAGAAGCTGGATGAGTACTCGGCTCGCCTGCTTGAGTACATGAAGCAGGACCCGAACATGGTCGACGTCGACCGGACGCTGCTTCCGGGCAAGCCCGAATTGCGGGTAGCCATCGACCGGCAGCGCGCGGCCGATCTCGGCGTTCGGGTGGCCGACATCTCGCAGGCGCTCAACATCCTTATGGCGGGACAGGAAGTGACTACCTTTAACGAAGGCACCGATCAGTACGATGTCGTGCTCCGGGCGCAGGGCCAGTTCCGCCGCAGCGCAGAGAGCCTGCGGAGGATGACCGTCCCTTCCTCGCGCGGCGGGACGGTCGGGCTTGAAAGCCTTGTGCGGCTCGAAGAGGCGACGGGACCGGCGACTATCGACCGCCTCAGCCGGCAGAGACAGGTGACGCTGCTCGCCAACGTCCCGCGAGGCGGCTCGCAGGCTCAGGCCGCGCAAAAGATCCAGCAGCTCGGCGCGACGATGATCGAGCCCGGTTATAGGATGGCCCCCGTCGGGCAGTCGAAAGAGCTTGGCAGGGCCGGCATGTATTTCGGGCTCGCGTTCCTTCTCTCATTCATCTTCATGTATATGGTGCTGGCGGCGCAGTTCGAGTCGTTCATCCACCCGGTGACGATCCTTTTGACGCTGCCGCTATCGATCCCGTTCGCGCTGCTGTCGACCTTTATCGCGGGCCAGCAGCTCAATATCTTTTCGGCGCTCGGAATCCTGCTGCTTTTCGGCATCGTCAAGAAGAATGCCATATTGCAGATAGACCACACGAACGAGCTTCGCGCGCACGGCATGTCGCGCTATGACGCGATCATTCAGGCGAACCGC
>DASTET010000518.1:0-4956 GCA_035709445.1 Blastocatellia bacterium
TCGCTAAATTTGATGACAGCGTTATGGCCGCGCCCGATTATCTGATCCCCAAGCACTACCAGAGCGCCGACCGGGACCTCGCCCTCTTCGCGCGCCGCTTCGGCCTCTCTCAGCGCTTCACGCATATACTTTTCATCAAGCGGCTCCATGAGAAAAAGGCAATGTTACAGTTTGGAATTTACAGGTGTCAAGAAACCGGTCCGTTTCGTTGCAAAACCGGCTGTCCTCTCGATAAACTGCCAGGAGATGAGGCTCGATACCCCGCAGGGGAAGATTCATTTCGAGGTGACAGGCGAAGGCCCTCCACTTGTCTTCGTGAGCGGCTGGGCGATGTCCGGCGACTGCTGGCGGCCTTCGGTCCATCTCCTGGCCAGGCGACACCGCTGCCTCATATACGATTCGCGCGGTATTGGCCGCTCGCAACCGGTCCCGGTCAATGCAGGGTTTGGAATCGAAGACCTCGCAGATGATCTGCACCTGTTGATTCAGTCAACCGCCGCATACGATGCCACTATAATCGGTCACGATCTCGGGGCGCTCGTCGCCGCGATTTGCGCGCGTCGTCACCCGCAGGATTTAAGCTCTCTCATTGTCGTAAGCCCTCGACCCCCGATGGCTGAACCCGACCTGAGGAAACTTGCCGTCATCACTCCCGCCTCGCTTGCGCTTCGCGAGATGGCGGCGTACCCCGTGATTCGTAACCTTGTCGCGTGGCGATTTCATCGAGCCCCCAAGCCCTACAGAGAAAAGCTCTATGATGATTTTGCCGGTCTCAATCCCAGGGCCGCGTACGAGACCGCGCTCTCCGTAGCAAATCTCGACCCCGCTTACCAGCTCGACCTATCGATCGAGAAAGGAGGATTTCCCGTCCTCGCAGTGTGCGGCGAGCGGGACAAGAAAGGTGTCGAGCAGGCTCGAATCCTCTTTTCCAGGGTTAAATCCGGCAGGCTCGCAACGCTCAGAGACTGCGGCTTTCTCCCTATGTTAGAATACCCACGCCAGTTTGCGAGGCTGATCGAGAACTTCGTAACCGCCCAGCAGCACACTAGACGCAGATCGCTTGAGAGGCGAAGCAGCCAGGGCGAGAAAAAGCATTGAGTATGGATCAACAGGAAGCAATTTCGATCCAGAGAGAAAATGAGACGCCCGATGCGGGCAGAGAGCAGGCGAAAGGCAGACGACTTGCGGCCATTCTGCTTGCGGGGCTGACGCTCGTCTTCATTTTAAGCATTCTCTTCGAGCCTTCAGAAGTCCGCCCCGATGGCCAGTATTTCACTATATGCGCATTCAAGCAATTTACCGGCTTGCCGTGCCCCGGTTGCGGTCTGACGCACTCGTTTTGCGCAATCGGGCGGGGAGATCTTATGGATGGATTCAGCTTCAATATGCTCGGCCCGCCGCTGTTTGCCTGCGCGATACTGCTATGGATGAGGAATGCTTTCTTTCTATTCGGATGGCACCGACCGGTGATATTTCTGGACGGGCTTGCCGGGCGGTTCAACGCTGTAAAGCTATTCCTGCTGGCCTTCCTGATATTTGGCATTATCAGGATTCTATATGTGCTCGTAGATGCTCCTTCTCAATTGACGCAGGGCGTCATTTTCAAGGTGCTTTCGGGCGGGATGGAGTAGCAGCTCACCATCGCTTGCGTTGATCGCTGCGGCGTATTCGCTCGATCTCCGGGTCTCGCAGGCGTTGCCTGTCGGAATGGCGCTCTTCGATCTCGCTCTTCCCCGATGCGCGACGCAGCAGGCTCAGTGAACGGTCCCGGACCTTCTTTAGCTCCTTGCGACCGTCCTCGAATTCTATCTCCACGGCTGCTTCCTCGCCCGTTCCGATCACCCGCAGGATGGTCCCATAGAGCACTCTCGAAGGAACTGCGTAACTTACTTCATCGCCCTGGCGGTAATCTGTGATTCGCGGTTTGTTCATACTAAACTTCTCCCATTCAAAACGCGCTAAACGGCTTTGGCCTCCAGTGTCTCTTGCATGACGGTGGTGCTGGCCCAGTCTTCATCAAAGACCCGCTCGATCCTGCGCGACATCGGCGCATCCTCGATTATGATTCCCACCTCGCGTCGCCGGTCGAGGCTTATGGAGCGAAGGTTCTGGCTGCCGACAAAGAACCTCGCGCTATCGACTACTATGCACTTTGCATGGAGCTTGAATCGAAGCAGCCTCCTCACATGAAAATTGGGCACGACCTCATCAAAATAACTATCGCGCGTTATTATCTTGACGTCGCAACCTGAAGAGGCCTTTCTGAGCAGGAGGCCCATGATCTCCTGGTCATGGACTTTCGCATCCATGATACGGATAGTGTGCTGGGCTTCTAAGAGCAGGTCGAGCAGTTTTTTTCTGCTGTTGTATGGGCTGATGACAAGGGGCAGGTTTTCCGGGCGGAAAGTGGTCCCGTGCCAGTCTGCGTCAAAGAGCCTGTTCAACTCGGTCGTAATCTCGTGGTCGCGTACGAGGACGCCGAAGTCGCGCGCATAGTGGAGGTTCTTTTGAGTCGGGTTGAAGGTGAGGATCAGCGATTGAGAATCGTCGACGGTCATCATCTTATAGTGAAACTTTTTGACCTTCTCCTTCCTCGACCTCGGAATCCGCACCTCGATGCCGATCTTGCTCAGCTCATCGGCCAGCTTCTTATTCCGCTTGGTCCAGCCCTTCGAGTCCATAGCGACGAGCGCCTGGACCTTGACCTTGCGAGCCACGGCATAATTGAGCGCATCGCGCACGATCGGGTCGTTCATCCGAAAGATGGTCATCTTGATCGTGTGGCTTGCGCGATCGATCGCATCAACAATGGGAAAGAAGCTGTCTCCCGGCTGTATGATGAGCGATAAGTTCTGAACCTGATGATATGAATCCATCGTCTGGTGATTAGTTTAAATTCAAGATAGGCGGCGCCGCAACCAATCGATCCACATTCTCGCGACGACATCAAAACGGGGGTGCAACGCGTAGGCTCACTTTTACCACACCGCCACACCCAAGTCCAGCGAGCAGTAGGAAAACCATCCCAACAAATGCGAGAACCGAATGACCCCGATCCTCAGTAATCCGAAGATAAGGGCCGAAAGGCGTGGTTTGGCAGGAGTTCTGATACCACTAGTCTGGCAAGCTTTTCGGGGGGTGCGGCATTACCTCGGGCTCTTCTATCGTTACAAACTCATCCGAGCCGACGTACTCTACGCCTTCCGGTGTGAGTTGAATCCAGTCATCCCCCTCGTCCGTGTACCGCACCAGCAACCGCCATTTCTTCTCAAGGTCTTCAAAGGCTCTCACAAGGTCTGCGTTCGCATACTGCGGGCTGCCGTCGAATAACTCCTTCGTTAGCAGCTTATTCCTGCGTCGCGCAGCAAAAACCTCGAAGATGTACCGCTCTATTTCAGCTAACCTGTATCGGTTCATAACGTTTCTCCAGGATGCTCTGTATGATATTCTGCTCAAGATTCATCAGATTACAAGAGAGTCCTCCCGTGCGACTGCCTAGCGCTTGCTGGCCAGTTCCCTACCTGGACTTAGGTCGCCCGCTCGAAGGCGCCAGCGAGGTAAAGCGGCTCTAGTCCTGTCGCCCAGTAAAGAAGGTCGTCCCTATTCGATTGCGTAGTTTCGCGCCCTGTGTGGCGGGCCGGGAGGCTCCCATTTATTGGCAGAAACTCTATCCAGCCTTCCCATTTGCCGTCAGCGCGGGGCTCTCCATATATGAGCACATCATAGATATGCCCGTGTGAGTCCTTCACCTGATCAGTGTGTCGGTGAATGAGCTCGGGCACTCCTGCTCCGCTGACCCAGGTCACTCTTATCAAGACCTCCTTTTCACCCGTGCCACTCTCGTACTCAACTTTGATGCGTGCGTCGGCGGGGATGTATATGTTTTCTCCTGCCAGATTCACGGCAATATCCTTACGCTCCTCTATAGCTTCGGCCAGGTGGCGCAACGCTAAAGCCACTTGCTTAGATGCTTTATTCATATCTCTTTACCTCCTTCGATAATGCCCAATCTGAGTACTGGTCTATCCCTGTTGCCGGCGAATACGAGAGGGTAGGGCTTTCCTACCCTCTCGCGTCTATGGGCTTAACCGGATCGGCTCCGCAGGATTGAGTTCATTTATGTACTAGTTGTCTTGCCGCGTCTGGCGGTCGCCGCTTCCGTTGATGTTTCAGAACCTGCTGATTCCGTTATGCCTGCGGCTGCTGTCGTTTCGTACCTACCTGTAGCCGTACCGAAAGCGATCTGCTTCACTCTCAGGCGGTTCTCAACATACGTCACGCCCGAGACATTCTCGGCGATGTCTTCGGCCAATCGCTTCTCCCTTCGGGTGTTTACGGTGCCCGATAGTACTACTTCGGCGTTGTTGACGCTCACCTCAATATCGGACGGGTCTAAGTCACCGCGGTCACTTAGACGTTCGTTGACGTCCTCCCTGATGCGGTCATCAGACCGCTTGTAGCCTCGCGGGCTGCGCCCTCTGTGGCGGGCGGTACTCGAATAACCACCATAACTACCGTAAGACCGACCATAGTAGCTTTCGTATTCACCCCTGTCTGTTCTTCGGTCGGACAGGGTCGGGTTATAGGGGGTACCGCTAACAACGCGGCCGGCCCGCTGATCGATCTCAATGACATTGCGGTCAAACCTCGTGATCGCTTCTACCGGGACCAACACCGTCGTCCCGCCAATCCCGAGGAATCCGCCCGAGGCGACCAGCAGGAATCGGACCCTTCGCTGCCGCGGGTCAATGATCAGGTCGTTTACATCGCCGATCTCGTTACCATTCTGGTCGAGGACCATCCGCCCTCGGATGTCATCTTCATCTCGTATGTAGAAGTCCGTGTCTCCCAGTTTGAGCAGGACTGTGTTTTCTGTGTAGGTGCTTCTCCGGCCCGGCCTTACGTAACTTTCAGCATAGTCCCGAGCAGAGGGGCGGCTATATTCGTCGTAATCCC
>DASTET010000519.1:0-3124 GCA_035709445.1 Blastocatellia bacterium
CTATCGACTACATAATCATCGATCCGCGCGACACGAAGACCATGTATGCGGGCGCGTGGGCCGTCTCTTACGTAAACGATGGGCAGGGCGTCTATAAGAGTCAGGACGGGGGCGAGACCTGGAGCCTGCTGAAACAGACAAAAGGGCTTTCAATCTTCGCGCTGGCAATGGCGCCATCGGACTCGAACTTTTTGATCGCCGGGGCGAAGAGCGGCGTCTTTCGCTCGACCGACGCGGGCGAAAGCTGGGAGCGAATCTCGCCCGAAGGCCATCCGGAAATCCGCAACATCAACTCGGCGGCAATAGACCCGCGCAACACCGATATAATATTCATAGGCACAAATCATCTCCCATGGCGGACGAGAGACGGCGGCAAGAGCTGGACCCAGACCGGGTATAAAGCGATCGGCATGATCGATGACACCGACATCATGGGAATATGTATAAACCCGGTCAATAATAACCTGGTCTATATGAACGGGTGCAGCGGCATATACCGCTCGGTCAACGGCGGCGAGAAATGGGCGAAGCTGCCGGGAATCCCCTTCAGCGCGCGGCGGACCTATGCGCTGCTGCCGCACCCGACTCAGCCGAATGTCATATTCGCCGGGACGAGCGAAGGGCTGTGGCGCTCGAAGGACGGCGGGAAGCGGTGGATGCTGCTCACATCAAAGACGGTGGTCATCCGCTCCGTGGTCGTCCACGCGGAAAAGCCCGACCGGGTCCTGATAGCGACCGACGATTTCGGGGTACGGGTGTCGAACAACCTGGGCGATGATTTCACGGACGCAAACACGGGATTCATTCACAGACACATACTCGCAATAATGCCCGACGCGGTCGAGCGCGGTCGGCTTTTAGCCAGCGTATTTCACGACGGGACCGCCGACACCGTATTCGCATCGCTCGACGGGGGCGAGACCTGGCACCCGTCATCGCGTGGCATGGGGCCACGCGATGTTTTCGCCTTTCATCAACTCCCGGACAACCCCAGTGTGATCTATGCGGGGACGAATTCGGGCGTGTATAGGTCGAATGACAGGGGCGCAAGCTGGTCTCCGATAAAAAAAGAGGCCCCAAAACCTGCGAGACCGGTCCGAAAACCGAAACGCACAAAACGCCGCGCGCAGATGAGCGCGAGCGAAAAGGGGTTCTATCTTGCTCAGGCCGATTTTTCGACGAGCGCGGTTGGCCGCTATCAGGTGGTGGCCGCTCAAAGGAAATCGAAACCGAAGAGCAAAGCTCGCCGCCCGGCGCCTAAGAAGAAGCCCGCCCCGGTCGTCACAGAGCCCGCCGGTCCAACACTGGTCGATTTGACCAGGCAGGTCGACGACATAACGAGCTTTGTCGATTCCGAAGGCCGCACAGGGCTTTTAGCGGCGGCGATGGATGGGTTATACCGCACATTCGATGAGACCAAAGGATGGGAGAAGCTCTCAATCGATGGTTATGAGCCCGATGGCCGGGTCTTTTCAGTCTCGACCCATAAGAGATCACCCAACAGGATATTCGCGGGCACAAAGCGGGGGTTATACATCTCCGACGATGGCGGATCGTCGTGGACGCAGGTGGGCCGGGGGCTGGAAGACGTTACGGTCAAATCGATTGCGCAGGACCCGCGCGATCCCGACCTGATAATTCTCGGCACCAACCAGTTCGTTTATCGCTCGACAAACGGGGGCCGCTCCTGGACCCGGCGCGGCGGCGGGCTTACTGCCGGCGATTTCACCTCGGTAGTGATCAACCCGGCCAACCCCGACGAAGTGATCGTAGCCGACTACTCTCGCGGCGGCATATATCGCTCGACCGATAAAGGGTATATGTGGGAGCGCATAGATAAAGAGCTTCCGAGCGACCGCGTCTGGACGATCACTTTCGACCCCTTCGAACGAGACCGGGTATATGCAGGCAGTTTCTCGAGCGGAGTTTACGTTCTCACAATCCAAAGAGGAGCAGCCAGCGGCAGCCAATAAAGTCTAGCGAGTCGAGAGTCTAGCGAGTCGCTTTAATGACAGACATCTCATAAATGAGATAAAGCAATGTAGCCAGCGCCGTCACGAGCGGGACTCGCGACTCGCTAGACTCGCTAGACTCTTAGAGCCAGACTCTTATGAAAATTCACGAATATCAGGGCAAACAGATTCTTGCGAAGTATGGGGTGACGGTCCCGCGAGGCGAAGTCGTCGACTCGCCCGAGCAGGTGCGCGGGGCGGTCGACAAACTCGGGCTTCCGGTAGTCGTAAAGGCCCAGATTCATGCGGGCGGGCGCGGCAAAGGCGGCGGCGTCAAGCTTGCCCGCACTGCGGATGAGGCCGAACAGATCGCTCGACAGATGCTCGGCATGAAGCTCGTCACCCACCAGACGGGGCCGGAGGGGCGAGAGGTAAGGCGGCTGCTCGTCGAAGAGGGGCTCAGGATAAAGCAGGAGTTCTATCTCGGCATAGTGCTCGACCGCGCAATCTCGCGTCTGGTCTTTATGGCTTCTGCTGCCGGCGGAATGGACATCGAAGAGGTCGCCGCAAATGAGCCCGAAAAGATACTCAAAGAACCCATCGACCCGGCAGTAGGGCTTCAGGCGTTTCAGGCGCGCAAGCTCGCCTTCGGTATAGGGCTGCCGAAGGAAGCGGTCAACAAGGCGGTGAAGTTTATGACCGCGCTCTATCGCGCCGTAGTCGAAACCGATGCCTCGCTTGCTGAGATAAATCCGTTTCTTCTTACGGAGGAAGGCGAGCTTTACGCGCTCGACGCGAAGCTCAACTTCGACGACAACGCGCTATTCCGCCACAAAGAGTATGCCGAGCTTCGCGACCTCAACGAAGAAGAGCCGCTTGAGATCGAAGCCTCCAAGCATGACCTGAACTATATCAAGCTCGACGGCAACATCGGCTGCATGGTGAACGGCGCCGGCCTTGCCATGGCGACTATGGACATCATAAAGCTTGCCGGGGGCGAGCCTGCAAACTTCCTCGATGTAGGCGGCGGCGCATCGCAGGAACGGGTCGAGAACGCCTTCAGGATTCTGCTCTCGGACCCGAACGTCCGCGCCGTTTTGATAAACATCTTCGGCGGCATCGTGCGCACCGATATGGTCGCAAGCGGCGTGGTCGAGGCCGCGCGGAAGATC
>DASTET010000520.1:0-3944 GCA_035709445.1 Blastocatellia bacterium
CGCTCGTCCCTTTGATGACGAACAGCACCACGCGCGGGGCGAAATTTGCGGCGCGAGACACGAGCGCGTTCAGCACTTCGGCCTGAGTGCGTTGTTCGTCGAGCTCGACGACGGAGTCCCTCAGCAAAGCTATGTCTGCCCCGTACCGCACGCTTTGAGCGCTCGCCTCATCTATGCGGGCGTTGACCTCGGCCTCCATCTGAGCGAGCATTTGATCGGAGTCTGTCATCGAAGCCGCCCCGTCCGTGCGCTCCAGAAGCCTGGTGAAGGATTCGTTGACTTCGCGTTGCAGACGGCTGATATCCTGCTCCAATACGCTCAGACGTGAGCGCAACAGCTCTTCAATATTCCGGCGCAGTCGGACCTCGTGCTCTCTTTCCACAGGGTTCCTCCAAATTCTAAGAAGATCGATCCGCGGGGACTATAAGGGCTTGCTTTCGCGGGAACTCATTATCCCGCAGCAATTTCGCATTGTCAATAATAGGGTTCAAGAAGCCAGAAGTCAGAAGTCATCGGAGTTGATTCCATTTTTATTCACTCGACATTGGTCGAGAGATGAAGTAAAAGATTCCAGCTTCTGGCTTCTGGATTCTGGATTCTGGATTCTGGCTTCTGACTCGTGCTGTTTCACGCCGAACACTGTTTCATCCTTGAAAATCAATAATTTGCCGGAGAAAAATATTGCACTGGCAGGTAAAAGGTGGTAGAGTCGGAACCTGTCGGTAAAAGCCCGTCCCCACATCGGGCATTAAAAGCCCCGCACAAGACGCTTGTGAATTTCGATAAGCAGGGTTTCCAGGTCTCATATCTAAGAGCCTTCAATAATCATAAAGATGATTAAGTTCGGAACTTCGGGCTGGCGCGCAATTATCGCCGATGAATTCACATTCGTCGCCGTTCGGCGAGTCACTCAAGCCATAGCGAACTGGCTCAAGGCGAACGGATCGAGCGGAGAGGTAATCATCGGTTACGATACGCGGTTTATGGCAGAAGTATTTGCCGCACAGAGCGCGCGCGTGGTCTCGGCAACCTGATTTGTCGCGCAGCTTTGCGACCGGCCCACCCCTACGCCAGCAATCTCTTATGCGGTGCGGGCGAGGAAGGCAGCCGGGGCCATCAATTTCACGGCAAGCCATAACCCGCCTGAATATTGCGGAATGAAATTCTCGACCGCCGACGGAGCGCCCGCGCTCCCCGAGGTGACATCGAGCATAGAGCAAGAGATAAGCCGCCTCGACGAGCGCGACTTTCAGGCCCCGGCTCCGACCGACGTGCAGGTGAGCAGCCTCTCGATTGTCGACGATTACCTGAACGACCTGAAAGGGAAGATCGATTTCGACGCAATTCGAGATTCGGGGCTTCGCGTCGCCTACGACCCGCTCTGGGGGACGGGCCGGGGCTATCTCAACAAAGCGCTCGAGGACGCGGGATGCGAAGTGGCGACGCTGCACGACTGGCGCGACGTCTATTTCGGAGGGCATAGCCCGGAGCCCGACCGGGAGCATCTTGAAGAGTTGCGTGAGACTGTCGTCGCAGGAGGCTATCAACTCGGTCTTTCCACCGACGGCGATTCGGACCGGTTCGGAGTGCTGGATCGTGACGGCTCATTCATCACTCCTAATATGATTATCACCCTGCTCGTCGATTACCTCGCCGAGTCGCGAGGGTGGACCGACGCGGTTGCCCGGACCGTTTCAACCACTCGAATGATCGACCGCGTGGCACAGAGTCACGGGATAAAAGTTTTCGAGACGCCTGTCGGCTTCAAGTTCATCGGTCAGTTGATAAATGACGACAAGATAGCGATAGGCGGGGAAGAGAGCGCCGGTCTCTCTATCAGAGGGCATATTCCTGAAAAAGACGGGATACTCGCCTGTATGCTTGTCGCTGAAATGGTCGCCAGGCGAAACGCTTCGCTCAAAGAGATGCTGGATCGCATCTATGAACGGGTTGGAAGGCTCGTAAGCGGGCGAAAAGGAGTAAAGCTTTCGGGCGCTTTGCAAGAGAGCCTGAAAGAGAAAATCGCAACCGACCCTGTAGCATTGGCGGGTCGACGGGTCATATCAGTCAATCGAGCGGATGGAGCCAGATTCAATCTCGAAGACGGGACATGGATTTTGATGCGTCCATCCGGGACCGAGCCGCTGGTACGTATTTACGCTGAAGCTTCAAACGAGCAGGATCTGGAGGTGCTACTTGAGTCAGGCCGCCAATACATTCTGGATTAATCGAATCGATCCTCCGACCGGGGCAAGTGCAGTCGCAAAGCGAAGAATGTCTTCTCGATACTTTGTCGACGCCCTTGTGCTGATGGTGATTCTGGCATCATCGGCAATCTGCGTCTCTGTATATCTGCGCACCAAAACCGAGTTCGAAGCGGCGATGGTCAGGCACAGATCGGTTGCCGAGAGGGTCGAGCAATTGAAGATTGAAACCGAGCGAAAAGAGCGCGAGGTCCATATGCTCAAGTCAGACTACGAGCTGATAGAGTCCTGCGCTCGACAGGAGCTGGGCCTTATTCGCCCCAACGACCTTGTGATAAAGCTCGCGCCCGAGCAGGAGACGAGAGCACCGAATGCGACTCGATACTGAGGGATTGTCAGACGCGTCCGGCTACTAATCTTTTCCTTTCGGAAAATAGATCCGCTTCAATATCTTCAAATACTCAGCTATCGGGGGCAGACCTGCTTCTGCCCTCCGATAATCCACATTCCCTTCATCCTCTATTGGCTCAAGTACCGGTTCCGTTCCTCTCCACGCCTCGAATGGCTTGGCCTGTGTACCATACACCTGCCGCTTCCCTTCCGCTAGCTGCCCGTCTTCCTGTTGATTGTTAGCTGAACCAGAGGGGTATTCACCCGTATTTGAGTATCCGGTCGTCTTTGACCCTGAAAAATGGGATCGGCGCTGTAATCCTGCGCGTCAGACGGCGCTCCCTCGCCGTGACGCCCCGCGTGATAGGAGCTCCTCACGAGCGGCCCGGCTTCAACGTATCGAAAGCCCATAGTGAGCGCCTCCTGTCTCAAATAATCGAACTCTTCCGGCGTGTAGTATTTCTCGATAGGGATATGTCTGGGAGTGGGGCTCAGGTACTGGCCCACGGTCAGAATATCGCAGCCCGATTCGATCAGGTCGCGGAAGGTCTGTAGTAATTCATCTATGGTTTCGCCGAGCCCTGCCATAAGCCCCGATTTCGTTAGCAGCGGCCACTCACTCTTATGAGCATGCGCGCGGCGGAGCAGCTCAAGAGATTGTTCGTACTTCGCATCGGGCCGGACTCGTCTGTATAGCCTGGGGACGGTCTCCGTATTGTGATTCAAAACATCGGGCCGCGCGGCGAGCACCCTTTTGAGCGCGTCCTCGTTGCCGCAGAAATCGGGTATAAGCACCTCAACGCGGCAGCCGGGATTGAGACGTCTCACCCAGTAGATCGTCTCGGCGAAGTGGCGCGAACCGCCATCAGCAAGCTCGTCGCGGTTAACGCTGGTGATTACGGCATGGCGGACTCCCAATCGCCGGACGGCTTCGCCGACGTGGCGCGGCTCTTCGGGGTCCAACTGGCGCGGCTTGCCTTTGCCGACCGCGCAGAACCCACAATGGCGCGTGCATATGTCGCCGAGGATCATAAAAGTGGCCGTGCCTTCTCCCCAGCATTCAAAAATATTAGGGCAACGCGCTTCCTGGCAGACGGTATGGAGGCTCAGGTCCTGTACCAGATTATTCACGCGGTCGAAGCTTTCATCAGCGCGTAAGCGAACCTTGAGCCAGGAGGGCCGAGGTCCCGTCAGTTTCGGTTTAGCCATAGCTAGATTAGTCTAGCGAGAAGAGTCTGGCGAGTCTAGCAAGTCGTGAGTCTAGCGAGTCGCTTCAAAGAAAGACATCGCATAAACCAGATGTTGCAAAGCAGTCAGCGCCGCGAGGAGCGGGACTCGCTAGACTCACGA
>DASTET010000521.1:0-2735 GCA_035709445.1 Blastocatellia bacterium
TCCCCCTCAGCCATTTCAGAGAAGTTACTTTCGGGCGCGATCCTTCCGCCACGGTCAAGTATGACCCTGAAAGAGATGATCTCGTGGGACGCCAGCACGCCAAGATCGTGCAGGACCCTGCCGACCCCACTCAATTCATGATAGTTGATCTCAACAGTCGAAACGGCACCTTCGTCAACAGGCAGAGGATTATCGGCACGGCCAGGATAGTCCCCGGCGACACGGTGCAGTTCGGAGCGGGCGGGCCGGAATTCCAGTTCGACATCGAGCCGCGCCCGCAACAGTCCCTCCGCCCGACCCGCACGCCTGACGGCGCGACGGCGGGGTTCGGCTCATCCTCGACCGCGCCCCCGCCCACGCGAATGGGGACTGTGCCCGGCCCGATGGGACCCGGCTCGATGGTGCCCGGCCCGACCGCAACGGCCCCGCCTCAGCCCTACGGCTCGGTCGGCAAGGCCACGGTCGAGCGGATGATCATGCAGAGCAAGTCCGAAGCCTCAAAGAGCACGATGAAGTACCTGCTCATCGGCGGCGGCTCGCTGCTGCTCGTGATCGCGCTCGTGGCCGGGGTGATCTTTTATCAATCGAGAAGCTCAAGCCAGCAGCTCGCAAGCGAGATCGGCGCGACGAAGAGCGAGATCGAAAGCGCGCGCGCGGGCGCTCCGATGACCCCCGCCGAGATCGCCAACTCGTACGCCAACTCGGTCGTCTATATAGAGGCGGGCTGGAAGCTCATATACACGCCGACGGGCGGACAGGTCTATCACCGCTACATCCGCAACGAGATTAACGGGAGACCGCTTATACCCGACGGGCGGCCATCGGTTGCGGCCTATGTCGTCGTCGACAACAACATAGAGCCGCTGCTTACGCTCGACAGCCGCCAGGGGCCTCCCATCGGAGGCGAGCACACAGGGTCGGGCTTTGCCGTAACGAGCGACGGCTTCATCCTTACGAACCGCCACGTCGCCGCCACCTGGAAGACCAGCTACCAGTTCCCGCAATCGGCTGTGCCCGGCGTGATAATTCAAAACGGCGGGATCGCGCTTCAGGCCGACGGCATCCCCTATTACGTCAGACAGGCGCCGAACAACTGGGTGCCAGCGGCGACCAAGCAGGCGGGGCAGAATCTTCAGGGCGGGTTCGAGGGGCGCAACGATTATCTCAACGTCACCTTCGCTCGCCAGGAGCTTCGCATCCCGGCCACGCTCGCCCGCGTATCTGATCGCCACGACGCGGCTATGATCAAGATACAGGTCCCCGAGTCCGTCCCCCGATTGGAGCTGAACGATAACTACGACTCGATCAAGCAGGGCGAGTCGGCCATAGTGCTCGGCTACCCCGGCGTCGCCCCTCCCGTCTATGGCGTGATAAGGTCTCAGGACGTCTTCAATCGCGAGTCCCAGATCAAGATCATCCCCGACCCGACGATAAGCGTGGGCAATATAGGCAGGATCATAAGGGGTCAGGAGAGCACAACCAATAAGGACCCGATCTATAGCCAGTTCGGCGACGCTTACCAGTTGACGATAAACTCGACCGGGGCAGGCAACAGCGGCGGGCCCGTCTTCGACGACCGGGGAAGGGTCACCGGAATCTTCTTCGCCGGAGGGAGCGCGGGCGGAGCATCAATCACCTTCGCCGTGCCCATACGATACGGCAAGGAGTTGATGAGCGTCAGCGCCCCTTCGAGATAAAAGGCAGAGGTAAAGAGTCAAAGTAAGAGGAGTTCTTCTCTTAACTTTTGGCTCTTTACTTTTAATTTGTATATGGGCGGTTCGAACCTTTTAAACTCAGTCATCGGCGAATACCGCATCGTCGGCACGATAGGCCAGGGCGGTATGGGCGAAGTCTATCGCGCGGTCCATAACAAGATAGGCCGCGTCGCTGCCGTCAAGGTGCTCAGCCAGGCCACGCGCAGCCCCGAATTCGTCGAGCGGTTCCTCAACGAGGCGCGCATACAGGCGAGCCTTCAGCATCCGAACATCGCCACGCTCTATGATTTTCTCGAATTCAACAACCAGCCCTGCATAATAATGGAGTTCGTCGAGGGGCAGACGCTCAACGAATACATAGCCTCGCGCGGCGCGCTCCATCTTGCGGAAGCGGTCCCTATATTTCGCGCCCTGTCCGACGCGCTGGCCTACGTCCACGCGCGGGGCATCATTCACCGGGACATAAAATCGAACAACATAAAGATCACGCCGTCGGGGCAGGTAAAGCTGCTCGATTTCGGCATAGCAAAGAGCGGGACTAGCCCGTCTCTTACGGTCGCGGGCGGGTTCGTGGGCACGCTTCAATACGTCTCGCCCGAACAGTTCACGGGCGGTATAGCCGACGCGAGGTCCGACGTCTGGGCGCTCGGCGTTCTGCTCTACGAGATGGTGACCGGGCGGCTCCCCTTCGATGCGACGACCATCGGCGGGCTTTACGAGCAGATCAACCGCGCGGCCTATACCCCGCCCTCGTCGGTCGTCGCCAATCTCCCCCGCGAGATCGAAGCCATCATAGCGCGTTGCATAAGAAGAAACCCGGCGGAGCGATATCAAACCGCCGGACAGTTATTGCAGGACGTTTGCAGATTACAGGGGCAGGTCGCGCAGCCGCAGCAGCCGATGAGCGGGACTTATCAATCAGGGGATATGTACCGCAGCGCGCCCCCTCCCCCGTCGAGCGGAAGCACTCTGAGGCCGCAGCCATCCGGCGCAAGCCTGGCCCAGGCGTCGCCGTCGCCC
>DASTET010000522.1:0-6828 GCA_035709445.1 Blastocatellia bacterium
CTGCGCGCCAGCCGGGTTCAGGAAATCGGCCTGAATACCCCTCGTCGACGTGTCGAGTAACAGGGATAGCTCCTCGAAAGAGACCGCTTTGGCCGCAAAACGGCGCGTGGATGCTCTTCGAAGTATGTCCTCCTCGATAGAGATTTCCGAAAGCGCGTCAGGAGGGAAAGAGGCCAGCGGGATGAGCTTACCTTTCGACTCGATAAACGGCGAGCCGGTCGAGACGCTTCGCCATTGAATCACCTCGTCCCGGTCTTCAAACGAGGATGCGCGGTGCATCTCGCGAATGATCGGATAATCAACCTCCTGCCTCGAAAGCGGGATGCTCTTCAAGTCAAGCCCAGCAGTCGCGCCTGCTTCAGCCTCGCTGACCTTTGACCCTTGATCGCTGCCGATTGTAAGGAGGCTCAGCGAAAGCTCCTTCTCGCCGTCGATACCTAAGAGGTTGTCGATCTCGTCTTCTTTAAAACCCATGATGAGATGCGAGGCGAGGCCGTGCGCTGAGGCGATGGCCATAGCGTTTGCGACGATCATGCCGTTATCCCAGAAGTGATACCTGTATGACCGCGCGCGGTATTTCCATGCGCTTCGCCAGGTGATCGCGGTATAGACAAGCATAACCGGCGCGGTCGCGGCCTGTTCATTACCGGCTGTCGCGCGCAGCACAAGCGGACGTTGATCGCCTTCTCTGAGCAGCCTCAAAGAGAAGTCGCCAGGGTTGAAGTGGTAAAGGCCCGGTCTTAATCCTTCAAGCTCTCTCGTTACCACATAGGTCTCTACCGGATATAGCGCGCCCGCACAGGCTGCTGCGCGAAAGTAAATCTCTCCGCCCGGATATGATTTTTGCTTCGTCACCCCGGCAGAGAAAAAGAGTATCGAGGCAAGATGGTCCAGACCCGGGATCGATCTATCAGCTTGCGCTGTCACGTCGTGTGTAATCGCTTGAAAGGCAGCCGCTCCCGACCTCAGCAAATCCTGAGGTAACCGTATCGGCTCGATATCGGGATAGACTTTAAACGGCGAAGGCTTGTTCTCCCAGTCGAGATAGTGCGGAGTCGTCCTCACGCTCCAGTATGAGTGTTTTGTGGAGTCATGATAGGCAACCGCTCGGTCCGTATCACGGTTCTGGCTCATTGCCTGTTCAGCCTCTCTTCAAGCCCCGCGAGCGAGCCGTTCAGCTTCTTGTACAGAGTTTCGATCTGCGCGCGCCGCACGGACGAGGCAGGCGAGTCGGGTTGATAGGAAGATATATACATCTCAAGCGCGCTCTGCTCGTCGCCCGCTTCCTCAGTGGCGACAGCAAGGTGCCAGAGCGCGCCTTTTCTCTCGGCGCTTGGAGGATACGATTCTATCGATTTCGTAAGGAAACCGATGGCGGCCCGTGTATTGCCCTTCTTAAACAACGTCCAGCCGAGCGCGTCGTATGCCCGACCGAGAAAGACCGCTCTCCTTCC
The DNA here is from genome assembly GCA_035709445.1 of Blastocatellia bacterium. GTDB lineage: Bacteria > Acidobacteriota > Blastocatellia > UBA7656 > UBA7656 > DASTET01. Next base: position 1,455 of record DASTET010000522.1, read on the forward strand.
ATCGCGATCAAGCAAGGGCGCATCGCGCATGGAGCCTTCAGGCTCGGTCGCAGCCTCGGCGACGGCAATCGCTTTCCGGGCAAGCTGCTCGGCAGCGTCGAGCGCTATGCCGTTCTCGGTCAGCTTTCTCGCCACCCAGACCATTCGGAATGCCTGGCGACCGTCGTCGAGCGTTGTGAAAGTCGAGATCGCATTTATAAGCTCCGGGACGCCGGGCAGGCTCGCGTCCGCCCCTGCCGACAGCTCGTCCGATACCGGCTCATCGTGGGCGGCGCGGCGCGGCCTTGTAGCTGCTTTTAATTCTTCCTCCTTCTGCCCGGCGGCCCTCTTCTGCGCTGACCTCGACTGTGGCGCTTGCCCTCGTCTTCGAGGAGCGGCTGGCTCGGGCGGCTTCTTCGCCTTCATCGCCACTCCTGTAAAGTGATCGATTCGGCCAAGGGCTTCAGCCAGCTTGTACTGGAGCGATGTGGTCGCCTGATCGTTTAAGAATAACGATGCCTGACGCTCGCGTTCGAGCAAAAGGTCGATCCTCGGAGAGCGAGCTTTTATTACTCCGCCGAGCACGGTTTCGAACTCTCCGTCGGGCGTGACTGTAAACGCCTTTTTCATGACCTCAATCGCCTGGTCGTAGCCGTCAAGCGCCATCAGCGCTTTTGTAAGCTCGAAGGTCAATGTCGGAAAGCTGCCGTGCGCCTGCGCAGAGATGAGGGTCGAGAGCGCGTCTCCGTGTCTCGATTCCAACGCATCGATATTGGCTTTGGTTATATGCGCCCAAACATACCTCGGATCGATGCGGGCCGCTCGCTCGATGAGCGGGCGCGCGAGCGCCGGTTTCTTGCGCGTCGTGTAATGATAGGCGAGCTGGGTCAGAAAACGATAATCGCCAGGGGTCATCTCCTGAGCCTGCTTCATCTCGTCTTCGGCCTCTTCATCTCTGCCGAGCAGTAGCAGTGATATTGCAAGCCCCCCATGCGCTTCCGCGTCATCGGGTCTTACGGCGATCTGCTTTCGATAGTGATGGACGGCGCGCTCGTTATCACCCATCGCGCGATAGATGTTCGCAAGATTGAGGTTGGCAAACTCATCGCGCTCGTTGAGCTCGACCGCCTTTTGAAACTCTGCCATCGCATCATCCAGCCTGAGGCTTATGAGGTAGGCCGTGCCGAGGCTGTTATGCGCGCGGCTCTCTTGCGGCGCTTTCTTTACTACGTCCTCCAGGACACGTATTGCCTCGATGGGCGCTTCTATCTGGATATAGAAGAAGCCTATCTGAATAAGCCTGTTGATATCATCCGCAAACCGGCTCTCGAACGATCTCATCAGCTCGACCGATTCGGCGCGATAGCCAAATGCGTTCATCGCGACCGGCATCGGAAATATGAACTGGCCAAACACCTTGTCGGTGATAGGAGAGGGCGCGAGTCGAAAGACGGCCTTGAAGTCCCTGTCCGCGAGCTTCGGGCTCGCTTCGCGGAGATGCTGCTCACCTCTTAGCGCGTACTCGCGCATGAGTATAAAGCGTGCTTCGTCTGCCAGCTCGCCTTCTCGATTCGCCGCAAGAAACTTCTCAAGCAGGGCTATTCGCTCCCTTTGCGTGTCCGCCGAGCGAGCACGTTCCAGGGCTTCCTTCGGCGTGGCAGGCTGAGGCTCCTCTTTCGGCTTCTCGGCCCGTTTCACCTGTCTTTTAGCGGGCGGCCTCTTTCGAGTAGCCTGCGGAGCGGTCGAAGGCGTTGAGCCTCTTGTTATCATCTCTGCGCTTGAGGCAAATAAAGAGAAGAACAGCAGAGTTATCAGGCTTGCTTTCATGGCTTTTTCCTTGCGCGAGAGCGCGCGCCTAGTATTTTAGGCTGACCGAATGAATTCGGCCAACCGGAAATGGTGCGCCGCAGATTTCCGCAAAGACAGGCGGAATATCTGCGGCCACTTTCTGTTTTGATGACTATGAAGATATGGTATAAGTGTCCAGCCGGATTCCAGGAGCCCCATTTATGGTAGCGCTGAGGAAATCGAGAGAAGACCAGCACCCCTTCCGAAAGGGATTCTCCCTGTCTCGTCGCCCACTCTTGATCTTGATACTTATAACTTGCGGTGTCGCGGGGGCTCTCTTTTATCTGCTCAGAGGAGGCCCGCCGCTGGAACAAGGGATGAGCGCGCTTGTTTCGGCCTGTAGCAAGATCAGGCCACTTGAGCCGAGACTCTCAGGCGGATTCAAATGGGCGCGCCTGGCGGCATCCGAGGAAGCAAAATCGATAGCAGCAAGCAGAGAGATGGAGACGGCGCGGGAGCTTATCGAAAAGGAGGCACTCGAAAAAGAGACGCCGGAAGCGCTTCATGCATACGGTCGGCTATTGACTCTCGAAGGCAGGCCCGCCGACGGCATGCGAATGCTGCGCAAGGTCGTCTCTTTCCAGCCGCAAAATGCGCAGGCTATCAATGATCTTGGCGTGTCGCTCGTCCAACAGGAGAAGATTGAGGACGCGTTCGACCTGTTTGAAAAGGCGATTGAGATCGCTTCCGAGTCACGCGAGGCGATCTTCAACAGGGCTCTCTGTTATGAGAGATTGCTGCTCACGCAGGCAGCCATCGCAGAATACGAGCGGGTGGCAAAGGTTGAAGGCGAAAGCGGATGGGGCAGAGAGGCCCGCGAACGTATCGAAGCGATCTCTCGTTCGCCCGAGGGCAGGCTGACGGAAAGTGAGGTAATCCGAAGCTTCGAATCCGCAATGGCCGCAGGAAATCTCGACGAGGCCCGAAGAATTGCAGGCGAGAACTTCGAGGCTCTTACAAAATACGCTTTAATCGCTCTGACTCTAGAGCACCTGAATGCGGCCCTATCCGGAGATCGGGCAAGGAGCGAATCGGCGCTAACGAGGTTCGAGGCAATCGGGAGGTTCTTTATCGAGACGAAAGGGGACCGCTATATTGCCGATTCGGCAGCCTATCTTAGAAGGCTCCCGGAACAGGACCGTCCTGCGGAGCTTAGATTAATAAATGAGTATGCAGAAGCCGTCAAGATGAGCAATTCGGCAGATGCCGGAGTGAAGGAAGCTGCCTTCGCACAACTGGCAAGTCTCGCAGAGGCATTTCGGGCTCGCGGAAATCATATGCGGGCGGAACGCGCCGACCTGAGAATCGCCAAGAACAATTATCAAAACAACGATCTGACGAAGAGCGTCGAGCTATCTGAGAAAATCCTGTCCCTGGTAGAGAAAAAGGGATGGATTTACGAACAAGCAGATGTCCTCGGCCACCTGGGTATTGTCCATGCTCGACTCGGAAAAGACATGCTGGCGATTCGCTACTGTGATCAAGCCCGAAATATATTTCATAGTATGAGAGAACGTCCGCTTGAAGGGAAGATGTCTCAATTCAAGAGCCTGGCATATCGGCGGCTCGGCAACCTGGACAATGCTTTAACCGACGCTCATGAATCTTTAAGATCAGCCCTCTCCAGCGCGCCGAGACTGGATGAGATCGCCTATTCATACCTGGATCTTGCAAACATCTATCGGCTTCGAGGCAATCACAGGCTCGCGCTGCTCTACGCCGAACAGTCGCGCGTTGTCTTACAATCTACCGAGGATTTCAATCGAGCTGCGCAGGCATTATCGGTTATGGCCCTTGAGCAGGCGGCCCTCCAAAAATACCAGCAGGCAAATGAGAGTCTGAGTCAGGCTATCGATCTAGTAAATAGAATCGATTCCGGAAAGCGCCGATACACCGAGCCATTGATTCTGTCAGAGGCCGGCAAGGTGGCATTCGAGCTTGGAGAAAAGATTCAGGCAATCGAGTATTACTCAAGGGCGGTGAGCCTTGCGTCGAAAACCGAAGATAACAAATTCCTGTTGATAAACTCGCTGAGCGGTCGCGCGGCGGCCTATGCCGCGATCGGAGACATCGAAAGAGCGAAGGTCGATGCATCGCGCGTAGTCGATATGATCGAGAATTACCGCTCCGGAATCGACGAGAGCACCTACAGAAGCAGTTTCCTGGAAGCTAGCCAGAACTCATTCGATCAGATAATAGCGATTAATATGGCCTCATTCGGCGCTCCCACCGAGGCTTTTAATCTGTCGGAGCGGGCGCGCGGACGCGCCCTGCTCGACGAGATTGAACAACAGCAAACGGGACTTGCTGATTCAAGGAAAACGGTTCGCCGCAAACTTAATCTTACAGCTTATCCCATAAAGCTTGATCAGGTGCAGGCGGCGCTCCCCGAGGACCTGACTCTGCTCACGTATTCAGTCACAGAAAAACAGACCTACATTTTCATCGTCAAGCGAGGCAGCTTCAGCGTTGAGGTCTCTCCCGCTTCGGCAGAAGTGCTTGATCGTCTCGTCGGACAGTATCTATCGCTGCTCAAAGAGATAGCTCCGGTCGAAGAGCTCAATACATATGCTCGGCAGATCTACGACTACTTATTCGGGCCGGCGGAAGCCAGTATTCGACGCGGATCGAGAGTCTGCATAGTCCCCGACAAGGCTTTGCACTTCTTGCCTTTTCCCGCGCTTGTTGACCGCAGCGGCAATTATCTCAACCGGTCATACCTTCTCAGTCATGCCCCATCGGCGTCGGTCCTTGCGCATTGCATCAATGAAGATAGGAAGAAGCCAGCGACCAAGTCCGAGAGGATAACGGCAGTAGGCAACCCGACATTCGACATAGCGAAGTTTAGCAAGCTCAGCCAGCTTCCGGAATCGGAGCGTGAAGCAAGGCAGTCGGCCTCTTTCTATTCTGATGCAATAGTCCTCACGAAAGAGCAAGCAACAGAAGGCCGCGTGCTTGAGGCAATAAAGGGATGCGACGTGGCACATCTTGCGGTTCATTGTCTTGTCGAATCAAAATCGCTCCGGCTGGCCGCGCTTGTGCTGGCAAAGAATAGTTCCCTCAAACAGCAAGAATCGCAGACGGCTTCGGGCGATGACGGACTGCTACAGCTTGACGAGCTGTATAACTTCACCTTCCCGCGAACTCGACTTGTAGTCCTCTCGGCCTGCCAGAGCGCGCTCGGACAGTACTACAGGGGCGAAGGGATGGTGAGCCTCGTAAGACCATTCATTTCATCCGGGGTTCCGACGGTAGTGGCAAGCCTCTGGCCCGTTGATGAGCTGGCCACCGCCTCGTTGATGGTAGATTTTCATAAACAGCGGAAGGAGTCGGCTGGTAAAGTTAGCGAATCACTGCGCGTTGCTCAGATCAACATGTCGAACAGCGAAAGGTTTGCTCACCCTTACTACTGGGCGCCTTTTATCGCCATAGGAAGCGCAAACTGAAGTCTTATCTCATAAACCGCGCCAAATGTTTATAATACCGTTCGGGCATTTATCGAGAGTTCTTCTGAGATGAAATCAGGTCGGTTATCAAGAGGCATTGA